>CAIRZD010000038.1 GCA_903882965.1 uncultured Bacteroidota bacterium | reverse complement strand
GTTTGAATAGCCCCATATTTTTGTGTTTTGGTCGTTCTTAACCAAAGGTATGGCCGCTATTCAGGCAAAAAAGTTTCGGATAGTTGTGATCTTGAGTATAAATATTGATTGCCAAATAACATATATTCAACAATTTCTCATGAAAAGAAGAAGACATATTTTTAAAAAAAATACCTTCTTAAAGTAAAAAAAATGCAAAAACAAATGAATCAGAGTAGTTTTTGGTATGAGGAGAAGAGCATTTTATTAGTTTGATATCCCATTCCAGATAAGATTTTCGAGATCTTTTCGATTATTGATGATACTGGCTCTGTATTGAATAGTAGCATTCCATTTATTTTGCCCCTGGTTCCAATTTTCCGGAACACCACTCCATAAGATCTTTTTGTCACGGTTTACAATAAATACTGCACTATACTTGCTGCACATAGAAACAAACAGGGAGCTATCCGGTAATTCTATAACATTGCCACCTCTGGTAAGTTTGTCGTCTTCTTGTATTGTGGCAGGCTTCCCATCAACATTACATTCATATTCCCACACCCTCTTTATTTTTTCTTTTTCAGATTTGGGTTCCTGGATTATTACAATCTTTGGCGATGCTCCTGCATTGCAACTATTGTTATCAAACAAGTATAGATACCCATTTTGTGAATGCCGGCAACTATGCTGATAGCAAAACAAATCATTACTGTTAGTTGTGACATGGGGCATATAAATGCTGCCATAAGTATTTAATACTTTCCCTTCTGGGTATTTTATTTTAAGAACACTGCTGATATTTCTGAAACTAATGTAAATCACTTTTGCCTTTTCGTCATAAAAAAATGAATTTTCATGGGTGTCAATATCAAACATACCATTTGCAGTTTTGCGATGAGAAAGGTCTGAACCTTTAAAATATTCTGAAGATTTCCAGCGCCATACTACATTGCCTTTCTCATCATACTCTATCAGTGTTCCGAATTCTATTTTCTGCTTGATCGTATTGCTGCTGTCGCGGATTATTTTGTCGTTGTGGAGAAGACTGGTGTCTTTAGTTGGATTTAGCTTCCACAATACATTTTCACTTCCTAATACCATGTAATGACCATTAGCGAGCCGAGTAAATTCATGATGGTAACGTTCGAATATTTTACCACTTACCACACCGTTATTGGGGCCTTTCCATAAAATATCTCCGTTATAATTTATCTCATATGCCTGTTCATTAAGCAGGAAAGTGATCGTACCCTGCGGTGAAAGTTTCAGGTCCCGTAAGTCGCGAAGGTTTTCATTATTAAATGCAGGTAGAGCAGGGAGATACCATATTGGGTGTCCATTTATATCATTAAGTGTGCGCTTACCATCTAAAAACACATAGGCATCTTTGTATTTATCTGTATTTTTAGTGATCCTGAATCGTGAGATATTAGTATCAACGTTTGGGATGATGTTGGTGCTGAAATGATGCAGCTCACTTTTTGTTGTGGTTACACTGTTAGCAACACTTATTACACGCCAGGTATATTGGCAGCCGAAACTCGGCACTTCGGCAATTAACCTATTTTCACTGGCGGTAAGTGAAATGATAACTTTTCCTTTAAATGAATCCTCACTGTTATAATTGCCGTTTGCAATTTCCAAGGTGTATTTTTCTGTTTCTGATGCACGGGGAAATGAAAAACCTACTAACCTGTAGTGCAGTTTACTTCCTTCTTTTGGAAATATTTGTGCGTTGACCTTTGATGGTATTGATAATAACAGCATCATTACCATTGAACAGATCAACAGGGTATAGAGGTTTTGTACGCGTGTTATTTTTTTATCACAGCATTCCATATAAGTTGTTCTTTTTCTTTTTGAGTAGTAATGATACTCGTTCTGTATTGGTAAATAGTTTCCCATTTATTTTCAATTTCGTTCCATTTTTCCGGGATAGCGCTCCACAGGATCTTTTTATCTTTATTTACGATAAAGATGCTGCTATACTTATCATTAGACAAGGAGGCAAACATTGAATGATCAGATAGTTCGATAACATTTCCACCAGATGTGAATTGAAGATTTCCTTTTGCCGTCTCATTTTCAATGATGCATGGAAATTCCCATATTCTTCTCAAACCATCTTTTGCAGAGCTCGGTTCTTTCATGATGATAAGTTTTGGCGGAGCATCTTTATGACAACAATTATTGTTAAACAAGTATATATTTCCTTCGGTGGAAATCTTGCAGCTATGCTGATTGCAAAATAAATTATTCCCTAATTCTGTGATTCCCTGTTTGTAAATATTTCCATAAGTATTTATAACCACACCATCGGGGTAGTGTACTTTTAATATACGGCTAATGTTTCTGAAACTTACCAGGATGACTTGTTTTTTCTCATCAAAGAAAAACGAATTTTCATGCACATCTTTAAACTTGTTGAGCGCGTTAATATTATTTTGAAGATCAGATTCCCTGAAATATTTTGAAGATCTCCAGGACCATACTACATTACTCATCTCATCATATTCTATTATTGTTCCGAACTCAACTTTTTGATAGAATGTATTACTGATACTGTCCCGGATAGTTTTGTTGTCAAGGAGCAAATTGCTCTTTACCGAGGGTGGTAATTTCCATAATACAAATTCACTTCCTAATACCATGTAATGCCCGTTAGAGAGCCGGGTAAACTCGTGATGGTAATGTTCTGTTGTGTCGCCACTTACTTTGCCATTGTTTGGTGCTTTCCATAAAATATCGCCGTTATAATTTATCTCGTAGGCAATATTATTGAGCAAAAGAGTAATGGTGCCTTGCGGAGTAAGCTTCATATCACGCACGTCCCTAAGCGTTTCATTGTTTAACCCGTCAATTGGAGGAAGATACCACACGGGCTGGCCTTTCATATCGTATATTCCCCTGTTGCCATCTAAAAAAATAAGCGCGTCTTTATACTTGGCAGCGTTTTTTATTATTTTCAGACGTGTATTGTTAGTGTCCAGATCAGGGATGTATGTTGTATTGAAATGATGTAACTCACTTTTTGTTTTGTTTGAGTTAGGAGCAACACCTGTTATGCGCCATGTATATTGTTTGCCGAAGTATGGGACTTCAGCAACGATCCTGTTTTTATTCCCGGTAACTGATATAATAATATTTTTTTCAAAAAAATCTTCTGTGTTGCAATTGCCGGAAGCGATCTCAAGCATGTATTTATTTGCCAAAGGTGTAGGGTTGCAGGAAAAACCAATAAGCCGGTAGTGCAGCATACTGCCTTCTTTGGGTAGTACCTGTGCACAGACATGGCAAGATATGGTGCAGAAAATCAGTAAAATCAATATTTTATTCATAATCAGATTCCAGTCTCAGGTAAATATAATGAGCAGAGATCACTTCTGTTTTTCATTCCATATCAGGTCTTCAAGTTCTTTTCGGTTTATGATTATGCTGGCTCTGTAATTGGCCTGTACCTTCCATTTTTTTTTGGCCGGCACCCAAATTTCTGAAATTGCATTCCATAAAATTTTTTTATCTGGGCTGACAATAAATACATTGCCATACATCACGCACATACTTGTAAATATGGAATGATCGGGCAATTCGAGGACATTACCGCCCGCCATAAAAACAGGGTCGATAGGATTTTTTTCATCCATACCGGGAACGTTACAATCATATTCCCATATTTTTTTCAAGCGGTCTTTTGGAGTAGAAGGCTCCTTCATCATTATTACCTTTGGATGCTCTTTCGAATTGCAGCCATTATTATTAAATAAATATAGATAACCGTCTTTTGAGCGCCTACAACTATGTTGGTGACAAAAAAGACTTTTTTCTACTTCACGGTCACCGGGTTTGTATGCGCCGCCATAACTATTCAATACGTTGCCCTGGGGATATTGTATTTTTATTATACGGCTTACGTCTCTGAAACTAACATAAATTGTTTTAGCATGCTCATCAAAAAAAAATGAATTTTCATGAACATCAAGATCAAATAGGCCTTCCAAAGTTCTACGATAATAGAGGTCTGAGCCTTTGAGATATTCTGAAGGATCCCATGACCATACAACATTGCCCGCAGTGTCATATTCTATAACAGTTCCTAGTTCCATTTTCTGATAGTACTTTTTACTGCTGCTATCATAAATTACTATTTCGCCCGGTGCATTTAATACGCTGCTATCAATTGATGGCGGCAGTTCCCAGAGAACTTGCTTCTTTCCTAAAACCATATAATGCCCATTATTGAGCCGGGTAAATTCATGATTATAACCTTCGCCCATCTTACCACTTACCTTACCATCGTTTGGGCTCTTCCATAAAATATCCGCATTATAATTTACTTCGTAAGCGTGGTTGTCAAGCAGGAAGGTGATCGTTTTTTGTGGTGTAAGTTTCAGATCGCGAGGAGCAGCTCCTACGCCATCTACATCAGGAAGGCTCCATACCGGTTTCCCTTTCATATCATAGAGTGTCTTTGTGCCATCGAGGAAAATATATGCATCTTTATATTTCTCAGCGCTTTTTATCACTCTTAGCCGGGTGTTACCGGAATCAACTAATGGAATGGTGTTAATGCTGAAATGATTAAGATTACCTTCGGTGACAATGGAGTTGTTATTGCGATAAACTGCCCGCCAGGTATATTGCCTGCCAAAAGAAGGCACCTCTGCGACTATTTTGTTTTTTTTGCTGTTGATCGAAACACTGATGTTTTTTTTGAAAGAATCTTCTGTATTATAGTTACCTGTAGCAATCTGAAGTGTATAACTATTGTTTTTAACTTCAGGAAATGAAAATCCGATAAGCCGATAATGTAATTTACTGCCTTCTTTAGGTAAGATCTGTGCAACTGCCTGGTGTGATATTATAAAGAAAGCAAGAGCAGTGAAAAATTTATACATGAAAAAAGGATTCAGTTTCTATATCATGAAAAGATGCAAGCTATTTATACCGAAGATAATTGAATTGTTTTAGTTTTTCAAGTGATATTTAAAACCAGCAATAACTTGATCCATAGCTTTATCATGTATAATATAACTTTACGCCAGTAAATTAAAGTAAAAGCAAAATGGCTTCAAAATTTATATTTCAAATTATACTGTTTTTTGCATTCGCGCAAATTTCATCAGCGCAAGTGATTGCCGATTATCCGGCTACTGAAATTTATTTGCTCAATATCCAGAAAAGCGGAAACAAATTTAGCCTCGCTGAAAACTCCACCTTAGTAAATGTTAGTAACAATAAGGGATATGATAATCAGCCCTGTTTTATTGAGAAAATAAACTCTATTGCTTATGTAAGCTCACGTAGCAAAAAGCCAACCGATGTGTATTTATATGACCTCGAAACCGGTAATTCAAAACAATTTACCAATAATGAAGAAGCCGAATTCTCTCCAAAAGCCACTCCGGATGGCAAATATATTTCGGTAGTAAAGAGCTCGGAGCAAAATTTAACAAGGATCTCTTTTGATGGGCTAATTACCGAAAAGCTTTACACCTCAAAGGATTCCATTGGTTACTATTGCTGGCTGGATGATGATGAAATTGCAGCCTTCGTTTTATCAAATCCGATCACACTTAAATTGATAAATATAGAAAGGAAATCTGAACAATATTTGGGGGACAGTATAGGGCGCAGCCTGTTTAAATATGATGACGGTATTGTAGTTTGCAGGATATTGCATAGCGGCAACTGGATAACGTTTGTTGACAGAAAAGGCAATTATACGCAATGGATACAATTACCGCCAAACATCGAAGATTTCTATATGACAGATGATGGGTGGATATTTTCTTCTAATGGATCACGCCTTATTTACTGCAATGCTAAAAAACTGGTCAAAGGATGGCAGGAGCTGGCAAACCTAGATGGCATGGGCATTTCTAAAATATTCCGTCTTTCGGTGAACAGGGAGAAAAATAAGCTGGCTTTTGTGACCGAAGAAAAATAGAAACACCTGCCCCCCAAATCCTGCAAACAGTGCCATCAATATAAGAGCAGATGTAGCGGGTGTATTGTATTTCTATTCATTGGATGGTAAATCATCAGGACAATACAAGATAGCGGAAGGAATTAATAACATAACCTTACCTGCAGATATGGCTGCGGGCATATACATGGGCCGGTATATAGACACCGATGGGAATACAACAATGTTTAAGATGATGAAGCAATAGATAGTTTTAAATTAATTAACCCGCTCTTGTTTCTGTGAAGCAAGAGCGGGTTAATAATTTAAGCTGTATTTCAATACTGAAAAGCGCTATATAAAAGGATAAGCAGGCGTTGGCGCTTGCTTTTATGAGCACGTGTCGGTATGACTACCTGTGGTTCAATTTTTTAATTAATGACATTCTAAAGAATTTTCTTCAAAATAATCACTTAAGAATATTTTAAGAATACCCCTTTTAAGGGTTAAGGGGTGGCATGTATTTATGAGACAAGATATTTATATTAAAAACCAATTTTGTACCGTGATTTACTTCAATTTTCAAATCACTTCCAAACTTCCCCAATCTTTCTTTCATAGTATTTAGACCATTCCCAAATTTATTGGCCTGAGTGGTATTGATGCCTATGCCATTGTCTTTTATTTCTGCGAAAAGGATATTTTCAATGACATTGAATGTGAGCGATGCTTCTGTGGCCCCGGAGTGTTTGATAATATTGTTCAATGCTTCTTTGATACAAAGAAATATATTACGTCTTAATTCGCCGCTTAAGGTTATTTCAGGAACAATGTCGGGTGCATGAAATTGGAAAACAATTGGGCTGTCATCAAAATACTCGACAGCATATGATCTTAAATAAAAAATAAAATCATCCAGTTTATCAAATTGAGTGTTCATAGTCCAGATAATTTCTCTCAGGTTTTCAGAGAGGTTAGTTGCAGATCTTTCAATTTTTTCAATTTCCGGCTCTGCATTTGCATCATTTTTCATTTTACTACCGGCAATTTCACTTAACATTCTTATAAAAGTAAGCCCGGCGCCAAGCTCGTCGTGCAAGTCTGAAGCAATACGAGTCCTTTCATTTGATACCGCCAGTATCTTTTCTATTTCGATTTTTTGTTTGGCCAGTTTTCTTGCAGTATAAAGCCGGGTAATCCAAATCACACCTGCAACAACTAAAAGCGATTCAAGTACGTAAAACCACCACGTTTGCCAATAAGGTGGTTTAATTATAATAGATAACAGGGTAGGTGCATTCCATACACCTTGTGGGCTTTGTGCTTTTACACTAAAAGTGTAATGGCCGGGTGCCAGATTGGTATAAGATGCTTTCCGGTTATAATTACAATACACCCATTTTTCATCAACCCCTTCCATTTTATAGGCATATTTAATTTGCCTGTTGCTATGGAACAATAATGCAGCAAATTCGATACTGATAAAATTCTCATTGTATTTTAAGGATATATCCCTGGTTGCAGCAATAGAGCGTTCTTTATCAAAAACAGAAAAGCCTGTAATTGTTGTTTGGGGGATGCTATAATTGCGGCTGGTATCTTTGGCATTGATCTCAAAAATTGAATACGGCGTGAGGATATAGAGTTTTTTGGTGTACTTGCTGTAATGAATTGTGTTAATTTCATCAGGTAAGGGGAACCCCTCATCTTCCGTGCATAGCTTATTTTGCAGAGTAACGACATTTAAATTAACAATTCCCATCCTTGACACTGCCCATAAATTATCCTGCTCATCAATGCATAGCTTATCAAACATACAGGTTGGTAATCCTTGCGCTATGCTATAAAAACTAATAGAATCATTACGTGGGTCTATCCTTCCGATCCCATGCTGATAGGTTGTGAACCATATGATCCCATGTTTATCCTCGGCTATGTCATATACCCTCCAGTCTGGTTGCCGCTCAGTGTTTTTTGTATTCTGGCTGTATTGTTTTACAGTAACACCATCTGTTTGTATTTTATTTAAGCCTCTTTTTGTGCCTATCCATATGCACCCATTATGATCTTCACAAATCGCGGTACACCACGGGCTGGTTAATTGTGAAATAGGAATGGAGTTCAGATCAAAATATTTAAATGCTTTATTGGTTGTATCAAATATTATCAACCCACTATTGGGTGTGGCTACAAGCACACGCCCACGGGTGTCAAATTTCAAATCGCTACTAATTCCGGAGCCGGGGATATCATATTGTTGCAGATTTTCGATTTTGTCATTTTTTATAGTAAAAGCGCAAATTTGCGGATGTGTGTTAGTAAAGAGTGAGGTATTACACCATATCTTCCCATATGCGTCTTCATAGAAATTTGATACAATTTTATCATTTAACCGTTTGTCATTAATTTTTTTGAGCACGGATGTTAGTGGATCATAAATGCTGAACCCTGAATAGCCTCCAAGTAGAAATTTTCCGTCAAGGCATTTATACATACTGAAATGCTTATCAAACAGATTGACCTTGTGTTCACTACTATTGGGGGGCATTATTTTAATATTATAATCTTTGAAGTCATATTTTTCCAAATGCTCACCCCCAAGCCATATAATACCTTCACGGTCGCAAAAAATAGAATAGATCATTTTGTCTGATTCTAAAAGGCTTACCGGATTTAGTTTATCCGGTGCGATTATGTTTATAAATTTCCCGGCACGCCAATTGAAAACAGATATACCCAATTCTTCAGTGCCAATAAGGAAAGTGCTATCATTCAGCCTATACACAGTTGTGACATGTTGGCCGGGTAAGAAACTTTTCACTGTGTTTGTTTTCCTGTTTACCAGAGAAAAACCTAAGGAATAGGTTGTTGCTAATAAATAGCCACCAGGTAATAAGTTTAGATTTGATACCCAGTTATCAGCACCTCCAGTGGAGCAGGTTCCACAGCAATAGGATATAACGACACTGCCAGCGGTTATTATTCCATAGCAATAGGATTAGGTAATAAAGCCAGTGGTAATTATTCCTCAGCAATAGGATATTTTACAACAGCTAGTAATTACTTTTCCACAGCAATAGGAGCTAATACAATAGCCAGTGGTCAGGCATCCACAGCCATGGGAGAAAGTACATCGGCCAGTGGTGATTATTCCACAGCAATGAACCGCTCTACAATAGCCAGTGGCGCTGAATCCACAGCAATGGGATTTAGTTCAACAGCCAGTGGCGCGTTGTCTGTAGCAATGGGATTCAATACACAAGCAATTGGCCAATCTTCCTTCACGGTAGGCTCCAGCAATGTTGCCTATGGCAATTCTTCCATCGCAATGGGTTCCAGCACATCAGCAAGTGGCTTTGCTTCCACCGCGATGGGCTATTATACATATGCCGGGGGCAATGCTTCTACAGCCATGGGAGAAGGTACATCGGCCAGTGGCAATTATTCTACAGCTATGGGTGTTTATGTGAGTACGAATGGCAAAGACGGCTCATTTATTATTGGGGATGATAATGGGGGGCACTTCACTACACATAACACCGATAGTAACCAAATGATGATGCGTTTTGCAAACGGGTATGTATTATATACCAATGATTCTACAACCATAGGCGTGCAGGTAGGTGCAGGTGGAAATAGTTGGAGCGTCATCAGTGACAGGCGGAGGAAAGAAAATTTTTCGGCGGTGAATGGCGAGGACTTCTTGAAAAAAATAGACAACTTCAATCTAACCAGCTGGAACTATAAAGGGCAGGATGCAAGAACCTTCCGCCATTACGGGCCTATGGCGCAGGACTTTTACGCGGCTTTTGGTAAAGACAGTTACGGTTCTATAGGCAATGATACTACCATAAACCAGGCAGATTTTGAGGGGGTGAGCTTTATAGCTATACAAGCGCTGGAACGCAGAACACAGGAGCAAACGGATAAAATTAATGAACTGGAAAAGAAGGTTAATGCACTTAGCACGGAAAATGCTGTGCTAAAAGGCAAAGCAGATAAAGTGGCAAGCTTAACTGAAAGGTTAGATGCACTGGAAGCTTCACTGAATGAAAAAGATAAAGCAGTAACGGTGAAATAATGGTTAATGGTAAGTGATAAATGGTTAATAAGCCATAAGTCGCGGAGAGAAATAGTAACACCCAATAAAAAAACAGTATGAAACACAATCACTTTTTCGCTTTTTGTATAACATTAGTATTATGCATACATGCAACCAATGTTAGCGCGCAGGGCATAGCCGTAAATGCTACCGGTGCGTCGGCTGATGGCAGCGCTATGCTCGACGTAAATTCTACATCAAAGGGCTTGCTTATACCGAGAATGACCAATGCGCAGATAAGCGCCATTGCCAGCCCGGCGACCGGGCTGCTCGTTTACCAAACAGATGGCACCCCCGGGTTTTATTATTATACCGGCACCGGATGGCAATTAGTGGGTGGGAATGGATGGTATACAGACGGCAGTAACGATGTTTATACATTAGGTAACAGCGCCTCAGGTGGAGCGGCTGTAGCAATGGGAAGCAATACTGCTGCCAGTGGCTATATTTCAACAGCCATGGGATATGGAGATACCGCCAGCGGCGCTTATTCCTCGGCCATGGGGCAATTTACTACTGCCAGCGGCAATTATGCTACAGCCATGGGGGCAGCGACTATTGCCAGCGGCCAGGTTTCCATGGCAATGGGGTTTGGCGATACTGCCAGTGGTTCTTATTCTACAGCTATGGGATATACCACATCTGCCTCTGGTAATACTTCCACTGCAATGGGCAGCTATACATCGGCCAGCGGTTACTGTTCCATTGCCACCGGGCGCTTTGCGGTTGCCAGCGGCAATACTTCCACTGCATTGGGATTTCATACCATGTCAAGCAGTGACTGTTCCACTGCCATAGGATATTTTACAAATGCCAGTGGCGCAAATACTACCGCTATTGGATGCTTTTCATCTGCCAGCGGTACCAATTCCATCGCCTCGGGATATTATTCAAGCGCGGTGGGCGACGTTGCTACCGCATTTGGGCGTTCTTCAACGGCCAGTGGCAATACTGCTACCGCAATGGGCAATAGTACCACCGCCAGTGGTGATTATTCCACAACAATGGGATCGGGTACACAAGCTGCTAACAGCTACAGTACTGCAATGGGAAATAGTACAATTGCCAACGGGAATACTTCTACAGCAATAGGAAGTGGTACAACAGCCAGTGGTGATTATTCTACAGCAATGGGGAGTGGTACTGTAGCCACGTATGAATGGTCTACAGCAATGGGTTACCAAACAACTGCCAGTAACAATGCTTCCACGGCGATGGGTTATCAAACAACTGCTAGCGGTAATAATTCCACAGCCATGGGTTATCAAACAACTGCCAACGGTAATTATTCCACAGTCATGGGTTATCAAACAACAGCCAGCGGGAGTTCTTCAACAGCCATGGGAGTTCTTACAACAGCCAGTGGCGTAGGTGCTGCAGCCATGGGAACTGGTACTGCAGCCAGCGGCGATTATTCCATCGCAACGGGGATATTTACAACTGCAAGCGGGAGTTTTTCAACCGCAATGGGGAATTCTACAACAGCCAGTGGCCAAGGTTCCTCTGCAATGGGAAACTATGTGAGTACCAACAATTATCAGGGTTCATTTATTATTGGTGATGAGAGTGGGCTTGGTGGTACTAATAACAGCGACGCCAATCAGATGATGATGCGCTTTGCAAATGGATATGTACTGTATACCAATGATGCTACCAGTTCTGGGGTTTCCGTTTCCGCCGGTGGCGGCTCATGGAGCAGTGTCAGCGACCGGAGAAAGAAAGAAAATTTTATGCCATTGGATATGGAAACTATCCTCAATAAAGTAAGTGCATTGCTGGTTACCAAATGGAACTATAAAAGCCAGCCTGCCACACAAAAACATATAGGGCCTATGGCGCAGGATTTCTATGCAGCCTTTCAATTGGACGGTATAGGCAATGATACTACTATAAACACAATGGATATAGAGGGGGTGAATATGATAGCTATACAGGCGCTCGAGAAGAGGACGAAGGAACAGGCCGAAAGGATCAATAAACTGGAAACTGAAAATGCAATGCTGAGAGGACAGGATGCAAAGGTGGCCGGCTTATCTGAACGGCTAGATGCATTGGAAGCTTCACTGAATGAAAAAGATAAAGCAGTAACGGTGAAATAATGGTTAATGGTAAGTGATAAATGGTTAATAAGCCATAAGTCGCGGAGAGAAATAGTAACACCCAATAAAAAAAATAACAGTATGAAACACAATCACTTTTTCGCTTTTTGTATGGCATTAGTATTATGCATACAGGCAAGTAACGCGAATGCACAGGGGATAGCCATTAACCGTACCGGCGCGGCCGCTGATGGCAGCGCTATGCTTGATGTAAATGACACTGCAAGAGGGATGCTGGTGCCGAGATTGACAAACATTCAGATTGCAGAAATTTTTTCACCCGCTACAGGGCTGCTTGTGTACAGGACAACTTACCCGGCAGGCTTTTATTATTATACAGGCAGTGCGTGGCAGTTAGTGGGGAACTGGTATGTAGACGGGAATAATAACTATACCGAAACGGGAGGAAGTAATGCCGCCACTGGTCATTATTCCACTGCTATGGGATATCAAGATACAGCAGGTGGCGATAATTCTATAGCAATGGGATACCAGACTACCGCCAGTGGCGATAATTCTACAGCAATGGGCGCAGTAACAACAGCGAGTGGTTATGTTTCCACTGCAATGGGATATTATGATACCGCCAGTGGACCTTATTCCACAGCTATGGGAGCTTATACAACAGCGAGTGGTAATGCTTCCACTGCAATGGGCGCATCAAACACAGCGAGTGGTTTTGCTTCCGCTGCAATGGGATATCGAGATACTGCCAGTGGAGATTATTCCACAGCTATGGGGAGTAATACAACTGCCAGTGGGCAGGGTTCCACTGCAATGGGGGCATTTTCACTGTCCAATGGTTATAACTCCACAGCAATAGGGGAGCGTACTATTGCCAGTGGCGATGCTGCCATAGCAATGGGATTACAAACAATTGCCACTGGCAATTTTGCCACAGCAATGGGAAATCATACTCTTGCCAGTGCTGTTTATTCTACAGCTATAGGAGAAAGTACATCTGCCAGTGGCGAGGTATCCACAGCCATGGGAGCAAATACAATTGCCAGTGGCAATATTTCCACGTCAATGGGCGCGGGAACAACCGCGAGTGGTTATGTTTCCACTGCAATGGGATATCATGATACCGCCAGTGGATATTATTCCACCGCGATGGGGCGCCAAACAACTGCCAGTGGCGATACTTCCACAGCAATGGGATATAATACAACTGCCAGTGGTAATTCTTCTACCGCAATGGGAAATACTACCACTGCCAGTGGCACTGCTTCCACAGCCATAGGGTATTATTCACAAGCTGCCGGCGCCGCTTCTACAACTATAGGATATTATGATACTGCAAGTGGTGCAGCCTCTATTGCAATGGGAGGTAATACACATGCCACCAACGATTATTCCATAGCTATGGGGCATAGTACAACCGCAAGCGGTGGCACTTCAGCAGCAATGGGGTTTAATACACAAGCTACTAACTATAATTGCCTGGCGACGGGAAATTCTTCAATTGCCAGTGGAAATACTGCTACTGCAATGGGATATGCCACACAAGCCAGTGCCGATTATTCTACAGCTATGGGAGGCGGTACACTTGCCAGTTATAAATGGTCTACAGCAATAGGATATAATACAACTGCGAGTGGCGCTTCAATCGGTGCTGCCACCGCAATGGGGTATGCCACACAAGCAACCGGCGATTATTCTACCGCAATGGGACAAGGGACAACTGCCAGCGGCAATACCGCTACAACAATGGGATATGGCACGGCTGCCAGCGACCAAGGTTCCACAGCAATGGGTGGATTAACAACAGCAAGTGGTGCTTTTTCCACCGCAATGGGATTTGCTACAACTGCCGGTGGCAATTACACCACAGCAATTGGAAATGGTTCACAAGCTTACGGCGAGAACTCCATAGCAATAGGCTTCAATAGTTATTGTCTTGCTTCAGGCGCAAATGCTATAGCTATGGGTACTGCTACTGCCAGCGGCGATAATTCCGTCGCGATCGGTAATTGGGCCAGTACAAACGGCATGGATGGTTCATTTGTTATTGGCGACGATAACGGGGCTTCCGGCAATATAAATAGCAGTGCTGCCAACCAGATGATGATGCGCTTCTCGGGCGGGTATAAATTATATACCAGTGGCGACTTATCAACGGGAGTTGGCGTTTCTGCCGGAGGCGGTTCGTGGAGCAATCTCAGTGACCGGAGAAAGAAAGAAAACTTTATGCCTTTGGATAAGGAAACTATCCTTAATGAAGTAAGCGCATTGCCGGTTACCAAATGGAACTATAAAAGCCAGCCTGCCACACAAAAACATATAGGCCCCATGGCGCAGGATTTCTATGCAGCCTTTCAACTGGATGGCATAGGCAATGATACTACTATAAATACAATGGACATAGAGGGGGTGAATATGATAGCTATACAGGCGCTTGAGAAGAGAACGAAGGAACAGGCGGCAGAAATTAAAGAACTGAAATCAGAAAATGCATTGCTGAAAAACCAGTCTGAGAAATATACAGATCTGTCTAAACGTCTTGAAGCGGTGGAAGCATCAATATCAGGTAATGAGAAAGCAGTTTCTGTAAAATAGGCTAGGCTACGCTCAGAATAAAAGCTAAAAAATTGAAACGTTAATAAATTAATTGATTATTAGTATTTAAAACCACTTTTATGAAAAAGATCATTCTAATGCTGTTAAGTATATTTAGTGTCGCTGTTATGTATGCACAGGGGAGCGCAACACAGGTAAACTTAACAATAGGATCGGGAGCATACATTGTAGCGAGCGGGAGCTCAAACTTTGTAATGGATACCGGCAACATGGTGAATAATGGTACCTATATCGATAGCACTGGGCTTTTCATCGCATCTGGGGGGATTACTTTCAGTGGTAGTGGTGTGACGCGCTTTAATAACTTCGATGTTAATAATGCGCAGCAAAGCACGGTCAATTCGCTCGTGTCAGTTTATAATACTGCTGATGTGATTGCAGGTAATTTAAACGCAAATAACAACCTGTATATCAGGTCGGATGCAAATAATATAGCGAACCTGGTAGTGGCAGGTGTGCTTACTAATTATGTGCAAGGGATCATTGCCCGTGCAACTGTGACGAGTGGTTCTTGTCCTTCTTATACTTCCGATCTCTCGTTAAATATTTCCGGACCGGTTGTTAGTTACCAATGGCAATCATCTACAGACAGTGCCACATGGAGCGACCTGAGTGGTGCAATTTCCGCATCTTATATTGCTACTGTAACAGCGACTACTTATTATCGCTGTAACCTTGCAACCACTAATAGCTCATACAGTGAATCTACCCCCGGAGTAAAACTTACTTTTACAGGAGGGTTGCCAGGTACGGGTACTATCAGCGGAGCAAGCTCGGTTTGTCAGGGAGCAACAACTCCTTTAAGTGACGCCACAGGAAGCGGTGTATGGAGCAGCACTAATACGGCAGTAGGAACAGTATCTGGTGGCATTGTTACGGGCATATCGGCGGGCACTACTACTGTATCATATACAGTAACCAATGGTTGTGGCACAGCAGCAACTACCAAAGTAGTTACGGTAAATCCGTTGCCCAACGCAGGGAGTATTGCCGGGGCAAGTTCGGTATGTGTTGGTTCAAATATTACATTGACCGACGGAGCAGTGAGTGGCGTATGGAGCAGTACCAATACTGCAGTTGGAACCGTATCAACTGTTGGAGGTGTTACAGGTATTGGTGCCGGCAGTACAACCATATCTTATACGCTTACGAACGGTTGTGGCAATACAAGCGCGACTGCAGTGGTAACGGTTACCTCCTTACCTAACGCAGGTACAATCACGGGTGTAGCAACGGTATGTACAGGAGTTGCAACTAACTTGTCTAATGCAACAGGTGGTGGTGTTTGGAGTAGTGGGTCGCCAGGGATTGCTGCGGTTGGTTCAACAGGTATTGTAACTGGTGTAACTACAGGGACATCAAAAATATCTTATACGGTTACTAATAGTTGCGGCAGCGTATCTGCAATACAAATTGTTACAGTAAATACAATATCCGCCGGCACTATCGCCGGTGCCTCAAGTGTTAACACCGGCGCAAATATTACACTCACAGATGCTGTGACTAGCGGTACTTGGAGTGCAAGTAATGCAAACGCAACAGTTTCAGGTGATATGGTAACCGGAGTAACAGCAGGCACTGTGACTATTTCTTATTCTGTTACCGGAAGTTGTGGCACAGCAGTAGCAACAAAAGTGATCACCGTCAATAATGCTTCATTACCCGGGATAAATGGCAATGTAAGCATTTGCGCAGGCACCATAACAACACTAACAGATGCGACAACAGGTGGCACATGGAGCAGCAGCAATGGTGCTGTGGCCACTATAGGCGGCACTACAGGTATTGTTACCGGGCTTGCCGCAGGCACAACAAATATCACCTATACACAGGGAGGCGCTTC
>CAIRZD010000037.1 GCA_903882965.1 uncultured Bacteroidota bacterium | reverse complement strand
GCCAATTGTATTTAGGGTAAAGCCTAAACCGCCTGACCTGCAAAAAGATATTTTCTGGAAAAACTCAACCTTGTTCCAGTAAAATCAGGCTTTCCCAAAGATATTTTGCCCTTTTTGAAAAAGTTCCGTATGTTTATGAATAATTGCTAATAAGTATTGTCGGCAATGACCTGATTTGCTCTAACCAAATGCCTGATCAACAAGTAACTGCTGTTCAATAGCATGTTTCTTGGCAAATCCGGTAGCTGTTGAAGCGCTTGCAGGTCTGCTGATATACTTCATTTGGAAATTATCCAGGTTCATTTGCAGAAAGCCCAAGGCTCCCATGTTCCGTGGCTCTTCCTGCACCCAGGTCCACTCCGCTTTTTTGTATTTATCGCGCAGTGCGTTCAGTTGTTTTTGTGGTAGCGGATATATTTGCTCAAGCCGTATAATCGCCACATCCTCACGCTTATCGGACAGTTGTTTTTCACTCAGGTCAAAATATATTTTCCCGCTGCACAGTAACACTTTTTTCACTTTTGCAGCACTCTTCACATTTGGGTCATCAATGACTTCTTTAAAACCACCTGTAGTAAACTCTTCCACAGCAGAAAAGGAGCGCACATGACGCAAGTTCGCTTTCGGTGAAAAGTTGATAAGTGGTTTTCTGAATTCCCATTTAAGTTGCCGGCGTAGCGCATGGAATAAATTAGCCGAAGTAGTTATATTGGTAACGACTATATTATTCTCTGCACTCATTTGCAGGAATCTTTCTAAGCGTGCGCTGCTGTGCTCAGGGCCGCCACCTTCATAGCCGTGCGGTAAAAGCATTACCAGCCCGTTCATGTTTGTCCATTTTTGCTCAGCACTTACCACATACTGGTCAATGATTGTTTGTGCACCGTTGGCAAAATCACCATATTGCGCTTCCCACAGCACAAGATTGTTAGGGTTAGCCATAGCATAACCATATTCAAAACCGAGTACGGCAAATTCGCTGAGTAATGAGTTGTAGATATATGGAGTGCCCTGTTTGTCACTCAGTCTGCTTAACCGGTTGTAGGGCTCATTGGTATTCTGGTCATAAATAACAGCATGGCGGTGTGAGAACGTGCCGCGCTTCACATCTTCACCACTGAGGCGAACCTCATAACCTTCCAGCAGAAGGCTTGCATATGCGAGTAGTTCACCGGTAGCCCAGTCTGCTTTGCTTTCGGTTTCGTAGAGTTTTGTTTTATCCTGCAGCAGTTTTTCTACTTTACGTAGCGGGCTAAAGCCTTCCGGCCACTGCATAAGGGCTGTGAAAAGCTTTTTAAAATTGTCAACACTAATGCATGTATCGGGCGATTTTTCAAAATCAACATCCTGCGCTTTCCGAAGCTCCTTCCACCACATTTCCGGTTTTTGGTAGTTGTAGGGTAGTGGTTTTTGTTTCACTTCATCAAGGCGCTGTTGCAGGTCTGCCCAGAATTGGGATTCCATTTGTTTC
Organism: uncultured Bacteroidota bacterium; assembly: GCA_903882965.1. Lineage (GTDB taxonomy): Bacteria > Bacteroidota > Bacteroidia > Chitinophagales > Chitinophagaceae > Nemorincola. The sequence continues at coordinate 3,416 of CAIRZD010000037.1, read as the reverse complement.
GCAAGGTCCTGTGCATCGGCTTCGCCGTGTTGTAATAAATACTGGGTATAAACTTCGCGAGGGTTTGGGTGCTGGTCTATAAGCGCGTATAGCTGTGGTTGCGTAAATTTAGGCTCATCACCTTCGTTATGGCCGTGCTTACGGTAGCATACCATATCTATGAAAATGTCTTCATTATATTGCTGGCGATATGCTACTGCCAGCATGCTGCATTTTACTACGGCTTCGGCGTCATCACCATTTACATGCAATACAGGGGCCTGCACCATAGATGCCAGGCTGGTACAGTAATCAGACGAACGGGCATCATCAAAATCAGTTGTAAAGCCTATCTGGTTATTGATGACATAATGTATTGTACCCCCGGTATAATATCCGGCAAGTTTTGACATTTGGAGTAATTCATATCCTACTCCCTGGCCTGCTACTGCGGCATCGCCATGTATAAGTATGGGTAAAACCTTGTGGTATTCTTTATTATAAAGCGTATCCGCCTTTGCTCTTGCAAAACCTTCCACCACAGGGTTTACGGCTTCGAGGTGAGATGGGTTAGGGGTAAGTTGTACATTGATTGTTTTCCCGTTTGGTGTCGTTATATCCGACTGGAAACCCAGGTGATATTTTACATCGCCGCTGCCCATGGTCATATCTTCGGGCATATTGCCTTCAAACTCTGAGAATATCTGTTCATAGGTTTTCTTCAGTGTGTTGGCGAGAATATTAAGCCTGCCGCGGTGTGCCATGCCTATCACCACTTCCTGCACACCGGAGTCGGCAGCATTATTAATTATTGTATCGATGGCTGGGATAGTAGATTCCCCTCCTTCAAGCCCAAAACGTTTCTGGCCTATGAATTTTGTATTCAGGAATTTCTCGAAGATAACACCTTCATTAAGTTTTTCAAGTACCCGTTTTCTTTGATCTATTGAAAGCGGGGTTTGCATCAATGTTTCGTACGACTTTTGCACCCAGCCGCATTTGTCTATATCATTGATATAGGTATATTCAATACCAACGTTACCTGTATAAAGCGATTTGAGTTTTGTTACTATATCTTTTAATTTTCCTTCTTTTTCACCTATGAATCTTCCGGCAAAAAAGGACGTTTCCATATCTGATTCAGAAAGGCTGAAACGATCAAGTTCTAATTGCGCATGGCGGTCTTTTCGTGCCCGTATAGGATTGGTAGTTGCCACAAGGTGCCCGCGTTTACGATAAGCTCTTATCATTTCAAAGACACCAAGTTCTTTGGCTAGTTGCTCATTGCTTATGATATTTTTACCGGTTGCAGCACCATTTGTGCCGGTAGCGGGTGCCGCATTATTAATGGCAAAATCGAAGCCTTCAAAAAATTTTTTCCATTCAGGATCAACAGTGGAAGAGTCTTTTGCAAATTCATTATAAAGTGACTCAATATAAGCAGGCGTAGGCCCTGTCACGTAAGAAAAATCTTTCATTTAAGTTTTGGGTATAATAATTGGCGCAAAATTACGGCATTCAGCGTGAATTGCCAATCAACACATATTTTATCATTTGTTTTGCCCGTAAATATTGTATTGGGTTTATATATCCCGATTCTTAGGTATCACGTAGATACGATAATAAATTCTTTTGTAAAAATGGAAAAGTCACAATACTTTTAGAGGGCAAATAAATTTATTAATGGCTAACGTGCTCGGATTAGGGGTTTTTGGAACTTTTGGGCAGCCTCATGGCTTTCAGCAGGCATTCAGCGCAGATGTACAGTTTGTCCATAGTCTTGATTTGAATGGCAGTGAGATCGAATTATTCCCTAATACAGAATTATTTGCCGTAAAAAAAGAGGTTGTTCGGGGTGTTTATTCTATATGCTTTTGCATGTATTCATATGTTCGGGAAATGAATGCAAACAGGAGTACTACATTTCTTGGCTCTTGTATCGTACTGCAACAGGTCTACATCGAGCCGGAGAAGATTTATAAGTTACTCAGGGAGTTACATGACGATTTGGTGAATAATTCCCAGAATGTAAATAACAATACTATCCAGGTGCGGCAGGCTGTAAATCTGGTGGTGCGTGAACCGGCCCAATTCCAATCGGCAAGGTTCAGCGCCAGATCGCTGGATGAAACTCCTTTTTACAGTACCAAAGTAGACCCGCAAAAAAAATATTTTGTACAAACAGAGCATATAGAAAGTGCCAGCCAGGTAATTACTTTTTTTGATGAAGCGCTGAAAAACTATAACGATGTTGAATCATTGTACTTTTCTTTTAATGAAAAGGTCATCAACGCTGTTATCAGGAAGGGTAATCTGAAAAATATCAAATGGAATGAATTTGTCGATTACAAAAACCTGATGCAGCAAGGGGTAGTGCGCACTAAAAAAGGATTAAAACCAACCCCGCAGAATATTACATCCGTTCCAGTGGTCGATAATAAACCTGCTGAGCAAATCCTACCTGTTACTGAACCTGTGAATACAGACCCGGTGGTAGCAGTTACTGAGCCAGTGGAACAAACTCATCCAATAATACCACCAATACAGACAGAGCCAGAAATACAAACTGAGCCGGAAGTGAAATTACCCTTACAGGCAGATACTTTTATTCACGATCCCGATTTTCCATTTGATGGCTGGGGCGAGCCCAATGGCAGTTGGGCACTGGAAGAAGTAATTACCAGGGTGCATGAATACAACCGGCTGCTTGGATATGCCAAACATTTAAAAACGCATAATGATGATTTGCTCGAGGCGGAGCAAAAAATAAAAGATAATATCAGCAAAGCTGAGCAGGAAACGGCTGACGTAAATAAATGGCAAAACCAAGCATTGGGGAATCCACCAGATAATAATATTAATGAAGAACACGAAAGTGAAGAAGATGACAACGAAAAGAAACCGTTTTACAGGAGGCAGTATTTTTTGCTAATTGGATTTGGAATACTACTTGTTATTTTTTCATTGCTTTACCTGGTCATTAATAAACGTATTTTCAGAAAGCCACTCCCGAATTCATATGATACAACAGCAACTACGGATGCCCAACCAATAGATACCACAAAACTGGCAGCGCCACCCTCTACCTACCAGGATACAAACACTGGAAATAGAGTTGATAGCACCGTCGCTACAAAGCAACCACTCCCGGATACTCCAAAAGCCACCGAAAAACCTCCCGTAATACAACTCAATGCAAAGCCACTTAACCCCCAAACTAATATTGAATTAACGAAGGGTGAAGCTGATCTCCTTAGTAAAGCAGGAATTAAAAACCGGTCATTGTCAGATATTACAAATATGATCTTCCAGAAATTTCCGGTCAATGTAGGTGATGTGTATAAACACCAATTTGATAATTATGCAAAAAATCTATTGATCGCCAATAAAAATGCTTTTGAGAAGAAGGGGAATGATTATACATGCATTACAGATGC
>CAIRZD010000036.1 GCA_903882965.1 uncultured Bacteroidota bacterium | reverse complement strand
GTAAAGCCTAAACCGCCTGACCTGCAAAAAGATATTTTCTGGAAAAACTCAACCTTGTTCCAGTAAAATCAGGCTTTCCCAAAGATATTTTGCCCTTTTTGAAAAAGTTCCGTATGTTTATGAAAATGCTTAATTTTGCCCACCGGAAATAACAATTTAATAATGACACGTATTTACTTCGATAATGCCGCCACTACAGCCCTTGACCCGGTAGTTTTGGAAACAATGATGCCTTTTCTTACAGAAAAATTCGGCAACCCTTCCTCAATATATTCTTATGGCAGGGAAACAAAAATGGCCATCGAAAACGCTCGTAAATCCGTAGCCAAAATACTTAATGCAAATCCCGGCGAGATTTTTTTCACCTCAGGAGGTACCGAAAGTACAAACACAGCCATTACAGCCGCCATCCGCGACCTGGGGTGCAGGCACATTATCACTTCACCCATTGAGCATCATGCCACACTGCATACCGTAGAGCATATGGCTCATTTCGGGCTCGCAACATTGAGTTATGTAAACCTTACAGATAATGGCCATATTGACCTTAAACACCTCGAAGAACTGCTCGCAGGCAGTAAAGAAAGATCCCTCGTCACGCTTATGCATGCCAACAATGAAATTGGCAACCTGCTAAAAATAAAAGCAATAGGCGAACTATGTGAAAAATATAATGCTATTTTCCATAGCGATACCGTACAAACCGTAGGCCACTACCCCTTCGATTTGAAAAAATTGCATGTGCATTTTATAAATGGGGCAGGGCATAAATTTCATGGACCCAAAGGAGTAGGCATACTATATGTAAATGAAAACATCAGCATCAAACCATATATTAATGGCGGTTCACAAGAGCGTAATATGCGCGCAGGCACCGAAAACCTTTATGGCATTGTAGGTTTTGCAAAAGCCCTGGAAATAGCCACTGAAAGCTATGATCAGGACAGCCAGTATATCAAAGAGTTGAAATCGTATATGGCAGAGCAATTACAAAATAATTTTCCGGGCATAGTTTTCAATGGCGATACAAACGGCAGTAGCCTTTATACTGTGCTAAATGTATCTTTCCCTATGACCGAGCGCTCTGATATGCTGCTTTTTAACCTTGACATGGCTGGGATTTGCGTTAGCGGAGGGAGTGCCTGTACAAGTGGTGCAAACGCAGTAAGCCATGTAATAAAGGCCCTTTATAATGGGCATGCAGCAGAGATGGTGCCGATCCGTTTTTCTTTTTCAAAACATAATACAAAAGAAGAAGTAGATACTGTAGTGGAAAAACTGAAGGAACTGGTATAATACCTAAAAATATTGCCATGATGTTACAAGCATGTTTCATCTTACTCACACTACTACTTGCCATAATATTATACCTTATGGCAGTAAACGTTTCACTAAAAGCAATTAATGATCCGGGCAAGCAAAGATCATTTATAAGGAAAACGGCTTTAATATTAATTTGCTGGTTGGTATACATCAGTGCTTTATCTGTAACCGGTATATTTTCTATCACTGCTTTTCCACCCCGAATCCCTTTACTATTGGTTTCTCCTGCGTTTGCATTCATTATATACTTCTTTACAAACAAGCGTTTTAAAAACATAATAGCCTTAACACCACCAGCCTGGCCTGTATATTTTCAAAGCTTTAGGGTAATAGTGGAGCTGCTGATATGGGGGCTGTTTATGAAAGGCATATTCCCGCAGTCTGCAACTTTTGAAGGCCATAATTTTGATATTCTTATCGGGCTTACCGCTCCCTTCGTTGCCTATTATACCTTCACTAAAGCCAGGTTGGGCAAAGTAATTTTTAAATTATGGAATATTGCAGGGCTAAGTACTTTAGTTATTATCGTTTCTATCATTATGAGGCATGCCTACTTCCCATCCATGCAAAACAATCCTGAAAATGTGCTTATTAAAGGATTTGGCACCTTCCCTTATACTTTCCTTGCAGGTCTTTTCATGCCCTTAGCGGTATTCATGCATATCTTCTCACTTATTAAAATAAGGAAAACCGTATAAGATAGCACCCTCATTATTTTATACTATACTTGCACTACCAAAAATAAAATAGCAAACTCTTAATATTCCCTGTAAGATTATAGGAAAAAAGTGCAGAACTTTGCGCCAGAATAAATAATTATGCAACACAAAACAAAGATAATAGCCACTGTAGGCCCCGCTTGTAATACTTATGAAAAATTATTGGCACTGGTTACTGCAGGGGTAAATGTATTCAGACTCAATTTCTCGCACGGCACACATGACCAGCACCTTGCGGTAATGAACCACATAAAAAATATTAACATAAACGAGCAGCTCAACATAGCAATACTCTCCGACCTGCAAGGTCCAAAACTCCGCGTAGGTGAAATTAAAGACAATATCCTCAACCTGAAAAAAGGTGATGTATTTTATTTCACAAATGAGAAATGCATTGGCACTCTCGAAAATATATACATTTCATATCCCGCCTTTCATGATGATGTAAGAGTTGATGAAAAGATCCTACTAGACGACGGCAAGATAGAAGTGATCGTGAAAGAGATCGGTGCAGATAATCGTGTAAAGGTAGAGGTACTATCCGGGGGCATACTCTCCTCAAATAAAGGAGTGAACCTTCCTGACACTAAAATATCATTGCCCTCCCTTTCTGAAAAAGATCTTGACGATCTTGATTTCATCATTAGCCAAAACATTGACTGGGTGGCGCTATCCTTCGTGCGCCGGCCGGAAGATGTAACACAACTACGTGAAATTTTAAAAAGCAAAAAAAGCAACGCAAAGATCATTTCAAAAATAGAAAAGCCCGAAGCACTCGAGCATCTGCGAGAGATAATCCTTGCCTCTGATGCCATAATGGTAGCCCGTGGCGATCTTGGTGTAGAGCTGCCGCTGGAGCAGGTGCCAATGATCCAAAAGAATATTGTACGCAAGTGTATTCACCGCGCAAAGCCCGTTATCATAGCTACCCAAATGATGGAAAGCATGATAGACCGCACTCGCCCTAACCGTAGCGAAATAACCGATGTAGCTAATGCAGTAATGGAAGGTGCCGATGCAGTAATGCTCAGCGGCGAAACCGCAATGGGCCAATACCCCGAACTGGTTGTGCGCACTATGGTAAGCATTATTCACGAAGTAGAAAAAGAAGACACCGTATATAACCGCAATCTCAGCCCACAGCCACACTCTCCTTCATTTCTCAGCGATGCACTTTGTTACAACGCATGCGGGATTGCAAAAGACATCAGCGCTAACGCACTCATTGGCATGACACAATCCGGGTATACCGGCTTTATGCTATCCAGCTTCAGGCCTCATTCACCCATATATGTGTTTACTAAAACACAAACACTGGTAAACCAGCTCAGCCTTAGCTGGGGTGTTCAGGCATTCTATTACGACAAAGAAATCAGCATGGATGATATCATTGCCGACCAGGTAAATTTCCTTAAAGAAAAAGGCCTCCTCGAAAGCGGTGATGTAGTAGTGAATACCGGCAGCACACCGGTAAAAGATCATCTACCCACCAATATGCTCAAGATAACTAAAGTAGCGTAAGCCACTATTTATCTTAACTCCAGCAACGCCACATTCTCTATATGGTGCGTATGCGGAAACATATCCACAGGCTGCAATCTCGTAATACGGTATGCCTCATCAAGCAATTGCAGGTCGCGCGCCTGTGTTGCAGGATTGCAGCTTACGTACACCACTTTGGGCGCACGCATTTTCAGCAGTTGTTGTATCAGTTTCTCCGTCATCCCGGCCCTCGGCGGGTCTGTAATGATCACATCCGGCCGCCCGTGCAGCGCAAAGAATGCATCATTGCATACCTTCTCCACATCACCCGCAAAAAACTTACAATTATCAAGCCCGTTCAGTGCTGCATTTTCATAAGCATCCTTCACAGCATCGGCCACCACTTCTATCCCTATTACCGACTTAGCGCCACCTGAGCAAAATATACCTATACTCCCGGTTCCGCAATAAAGGTCATACAGTATCTCCGTTCCCGTAAGCCCTGCAAACTCGCGCGTTACCCTATATAATGTCTCCGCCTGGTAAGTATTCGTCTGGAAAAATGATTTCGGCGATATCTTGAACCGGAAGTTTTCCAGCTTTTCTTCTATATAACTTTTGCCATGATAACATACCACTTCCAGGTCATAAATGGTGTCATTCATTTTCGGATTCAAGGTATAGTTTAGCGATGTTATACCCGGCACGTTGGCAAGTATATGCTCCAGTACCCCTTCCCTGTTTTCTTTATCTTCATGGTGCATCACCAGGTTCACCAGCACCTCACCGGTTGTCGTTACTCTTATCACCACATTTCGCAGCCAGCCATACTGTAATTTATAATCGTAATAAGGCAGGTTGCGTGCCTCTGTATACTCCCGCAACGCAGTTAATAATGCATTGGTTGGTTCATTTTGCAAGTAGCAGGTCTGTATCTCCACTACTTTATCAAATAGGCCCGGCGCATGAAACCCCAGTGCGGGTTGCTGCTCTATTTTCTCCTCTCTTTGTTGTATTTCTTCAAATGTCAGGTAGCGGTTGGTAGAAAAAGTAAATTCCAGTTTGTTACGGTAATACCTTTCATGCGGGCTACCTATGATCGGCAACATTTCCGGAAGTTCCACATGCCCTATCCGCGCCAGCTGGTCTGCAACTTGCTGCTGTTTGTATATCAATTGTTGTGTATAGGGTAGCATCTGCCATTTACATCCGCCGCATACACCAAAATGCTGGCAAAAAGCATCTATTCGCTGTGGTGATGGCTGCACCAATCTCAGCACACGCCCCTGCATCCAACTTTTTTTATCCTTTGTGATACCTACATCCACTATATCACCCGGTATCGCATTGTCCACAAACAATACCTTGCCATCTTCAAGCCTTGCAACACTCTTACCTTCAGCGGCATACGATTCTATCGTTATATCCTTAAGTGGCCCTATTTTCTTCTTCTTCCGTGACAAATGATACGATTATTTTGATTACTAAAATGCAAATATAGCGTTGCAGACCTAATATGCCTTTAGCTTTTATTAGCGGGCACCTATTTGTCTTGAAAATAATTTATGTTTCATGCAACCCTTTCTTACTGCAGCGCATTTTAGTATTGTAAGTATTAACATTTTCAATAGGCTTCGTTCAAAATAAAAGAAGTTATTTTATATACAAGATAAAATAATCAACCATAATACCATTGATAGGTGATGCACTAAATATGGACGAGGCCTCATTGGTGAATTGTTGTAAAGACAATAACCCTGTTGCGCAAAAGATACTCTACAATAAATATGTGGAGCCTATGATGATATTATGCCTCCGGTATGTGGTAAATCAGGAAGACGCAAAAGAAGTACTGATGGATGGTTTTTTTAATTTTTATAAAAACATCAGCAGCTTCACCTACCAGGGAGAAGGCAGCGTAAAAGCATGGCTCAAAAAAATAGTGGTAAACCAGTGCCTCATGCACCTGCGAAAACGTCGTTCTCTTTTTATCACCGGTAAAGATGTCGGAGATTTTGAAAATACGGATAACGGAGAAAATGCATTGGACTACCTGAATGCGAAAGAGATAATGAACATGATCCATTCCCTGCCTGACGGCTACAGGACCATTTTTAACCTGTATTTTTTTGAAGGGATGAATCACAGGGTAATAGGAGAAATGCTGGATATCTCTGAGAATACTTCAAAGTCGCAGTTACATAGGGCCCGGGCCATTTTGAAAGAAAAAATTTTACAGGCAAACTAAAACATTCTTTATGACACCTGATTTTGAAAAGATAAATGAGCGCATGGAGCAGGCATCTCTTAACGACTTCGCACCAAACTTCAACAAGGAAGCAGAATGGCTGCAACTATCCCAAAAATTGCATCCCATAAAAAGAAGATCGCTTATACCCATATGGTCTTATGCAGCGGCTATATTGCTTCTTCTGGCTGGCGGCACTTGGTTTGCATGGCATCTTTCATATACTAATGATCAACCGGTTGCTGCGCAGCAGCCAACAAAAAACATAACACCTACACCGGGCAACAAAACAGTACCTGCAGCAGATACTACCACAACTCCTAAAACCACACTGGCACAAACAGATAACCCGGAAAACGGAATCAAACCAAGTGACAACAAAAACTCCCTCATAATAAAAAAACGCCCGCCCATACATAAAGCATCCATTTTTGCTAACAACCGCAGTACAAAAAGTTTCATTTGCAACAGCACCCCCTGTCCCCTTCAGATCTGCATTAGCCAAACTATGAAATGCCCCGATATACAGCCGGCCGCTATCTCGTCATGCAGCACTTTAGAGCCCGACCAATCTGCCTTACTCAGCTATAAAGCACATGATAAAATTGCAAAAAACTGTTCGCTAACGGTAAATGAAATAGAAATAACAAGTATAGCCACCGGCGAAACCATACTACTAAACGCAAGTTCCTCCCCATCCACTGCCCAGGATGTATTTAACTATATCACAGGGAAGAAAAAAGGCGATATACTTGCCGGCATGTTTAATTCAGACTGCAATCACCAAACCCAAAAACACGGCCTCCGCCTCGATAACAGCTATGGAAATCTGATCATACAATAACATAAGCTTCATTTATAACCAATTCATAAACATACGGAACTTTTTCAAAAAGGGCAAAATATCTTTGGGAAAGCCTGATTTTACTGGAACAAGGTTGAGTTTTTCCAGAAAATATCTTTTTGCAGGTCAGGCGGTTTAGGCTTTACCCTAAATACAATTGGC
>CAIRZD010000035.1 GCA_903882965.1 uncultured Bacteroidota bacterium | reverse complement strand
GCCAATTGTATTTAGGGTAAAGCCTAAACCGCCTGACCTGCAAAAAGATATTTTCTGGAAAAACTCAACCTTGTTCCAGTAAAATCAGGCTTTCCCAAAGATATTTTGCCCTTTTTGAAAAAGTTCCGTATGTTTATGACTTACAGTCTTTATTGGGGCAATCTTCATGCAGGTCGGCCGCTTTGAATATCCTGAACGGCGAACCATTGCTGATACGAGCAGCCTTTTTACAGATGGGACAAGCTATGTTTTTTAATAATTGGGTTGCTTCTACTACAAACATGGAACAAATTTAATGCGTAACTGCCACTATTTTGTTTGGTATTCGTCATAAAAACATGATTATAATCATGTTATTTATTGAAATAATTTTTACTAAGCCACATCCATTCAAATTGTGAGATTACCTTTATTGGTTATATTTTGTATGTTTAGAGCGTAATTGATTGCAAAATGAAACCAATAATTATTATATCATTTATCTTATTTTTATTTCAAGGCTCAATAGTATCCGGCCAAACTATTGCATTTGCTGATTATCCTGTTACAGATTATACGCACTTTAACGATAATAGTGTAGCTCATCATCGCAGGCATAGTGTTACTACCCGCATTGGAGAGGGGGTAATGATAGGGGCGGGAGTTTTTATTGTAATGGGAGGGGCATATTCATTAATTACAACAGACAGTGGCGACCTGGGCGGTGCAGTACTTTTGGTTGGCGGACAATTCCTGGCCGGAATAGGTGGTATTGTTTTTGGCTGTGGCAGGCATTATGAAAAAAGACACAAAACCAAATTCGGAATAGTGAGTAAAGGTAACCGGATAGGGCTGGCCTATAATATAGATTGAGGTGTTGCATCTTTTATATTCAAACCGATACACTACTTAAACGGGCTGCAGATCGCAGCCTTTTTATATTATCTTTACGATATGACACAAAATAAAATAAGGGTTATTTACTTCGTAATGGCGCTTATTTATATATTCCTTTGCTCGCTTGCAAAAAAACAAATAGAAAACAATCCAAATTATTTTTCCCGGATTGAGATTATAGCTATCATGATTGCTTCTATAATAGTTCTATTCGTATTAATTTATGGATACGCTAAATTATATAAGAAATGTAAAGACAAAAATTCAAACTAAAACACTACCTAATTTTCCACTAATTTTGAAACTATGTCTTTGCTGAATAATAAAATTGTTGTGATCACGGGTGGGTTATTTTATATTATGTTTTGATTGTTTTTGGTTTTTTTTTTCGCGTAGTTTTCTTGTAAAATGTTGCCAATTTGATGTTATTTTGTATATTTGCATAAGTACATATTCGCATAGGATTTTTGAGATATTAGCAGTATTAATTTAATGCTTATTTTTAAAAAATCTACTACTCATGAAAAAGATAGAAATTAAAATAGCTTCAGGCTCCACCAGTGCCAAAGTATTCAAGAAATACATGGTTGAAAAAGCTGCATTTAAAAATGCAGTTGCGTCTGGTAATGCATCATCATTTGTAAAGCAAAGCGGAATAAAATTTGATTCTCCCATATCCGTTGGAAAATGATGCCGAAACCGGTTTATATTCCTTCACCACAGATAAGAATGTAAGATACATTTGCCGTTTCAGAGATGTAACCTCAAGGCTTTCGCCCTTATTAGGCATCTACGATTTGGAAATATTTGATTTTGACTTTTATCCGGAAAATGAACCACAGGATAAGGTGAAATTTGATGCCGCAATTTGCATGACAATATGCGATTTATTTACGCGGTTTTTCACATCCGATTTAAGAGTCCTGGTTTATATTTGCGACTCGTCTGACGAAAGACATCAATACAGAGATCATCTTTTTAATTTATGGCATAGCAGGCACGTTGCTCACTTGTTGACTAGAATTGCTATAGAAATTAGTATAGGAGATGAACCAACTTATGGGTGTGCATTGGTTACCCATCAATTCCCACATATGGATGTGCTCCAATCTGAATTAATAGATAAGATTGATGAGTTTATGATAGATAAATATGGGTTGTGATTTATCCACCAACATCTTATCATGATTTTCCACTAATTTTGAAACTATGTCTTTGCTGAATAATAAAGTTGTTGTGATCACGGGTGGGTCATCGGGTATAGGAAAGGCGCTGGTAATGGAGGCATTGGCCGGTGGTGCCAGGGTAGCTACCTGTGCCCGCAACCTTGATAAACTGCAAGACCTGCAGGCGCAGGATAAATTGTTTTGCTACAAAGCAGATGTAAGCAAGGAAGCTGATTGCAAGGCATTCATAGCCGCGGTAACGGAGCGCTGGGGCGGGGTAGATGTGCTGATAAATAATGCAGGTATAAGCATGCGCGCACTGTTTGAAGATACCGATCTTTCTGTGATCAGGGAACTGATGGATGTGAACTTTTGGGGCACGGTATACTGCACCAAGTATGCATTGCCGGCCATAATGAAAAGCAAGGGTGTAGTAATGGGCGTATCATCAGTGGCGGGCTACAGGGGCCTTCCGGGGCGCACCGGGTATTCGGCATCAAAGTTTGCCATGCAGGGTTTCCTGGAGGCATTGCGCACAGAGTTATTATATACCGGCGTGCATGTAATGTGGGTATCGCCGGGCTTTACCGCTTCTAATATCCGTAACGTAGCCCGCAGCAGCGATGGGTCGGCACAGGCGGAAACACCGCTTGATGAAGGCAAGCTGATGACCGCAGAGCAATGCGCTAAGATAATTATAGACGGCCTTGTGAAGCGAAAGCGCACCGTTATAATGACCGGGCAGGGCAAGCTGGCTGTGTGGCTCAATAAACTACTGCCATCACTGGCTGATAAAATGGTGTACAAACACTTCCTGGGTGAGCACGACTCCCCGCTGAAGAAGTATATTAACCAATAGTTGAAGAATATTTTCACTTTGTCCTGCTGATTTTTAATTAACTTTATGGTTAAAATGTGCTTATGCATTACTTTTTCCGTGCCCTGTTAGTTGCTGCGATCTTTTTCATGCCATTCATTGCAGATGCACAGGGTTCATTTTACCAGCCTGATACCGCGATAAAAGTATATACCTACGGGCGTGAGCAAACGCTCGCATGGTGTGGCGGGTTTAACAGTCCTCAGTTTTCGATGGCCGACCTTAATAATGATGGGTTGCCGGATCTTGTGGTGTTTCAGGCATCAGAGTGTATACAGACATTTATAAATGAAGGCACGCCGGGCAACCCCAATTACCGGTATGCACCTGAATATGCTTTTAATTTTCCGAGGGTATATGATTACCTGATATTAGCTGATTATGACCGTGATGGCATTATGGATCTTTTTCAGCAGGGGTCGTCTGGTTTTGCAGTTTATAAGGGATATTACAATGCGCTGAACCAGCTTTGCTTTAATTATTATCAAGACCTTTTTTATGGCAATGATCTTGACGCCGGTGGGGCTGCGAATGCCTTTAATAACCCCGGCGATATTCCTGCGGTAGTGGATATAGATGGTGATGGCGACCTTGATTTTGTGGCATATGATATACAAGGTGGCTGGATGAATTATTACAGAAACATGCAGGTGGAATATGGGTTGCCCAAAGACAGTATCCACATAGAGTTATGGGATAAATGCTGGGGGCGTGTATTCCAGGCATTCTGGCGCACTCATGAGCTGGCGCAGACCTGCGATAACTCATCGCTGATAAAGAACCCCGGTAGCGGAGGTATGGAAAGAACCACGCATACGGGCAATACCCCATGCCTGTTTGACTGGGATATGGATGGTGATTATGACTACCTGGATGGCAGCATATCCTTTAACCAAATGACCTTTCTTAAAAACGGCAGGGTAGAGGCAGGTGGCACCGGACCGGATAGCATGATATACCAGGATACGATGTGGCAAAACGGAGGTATAGGCGGAACAGAGATCAATATACCCGTATGGCCCGCAGCATTTAATGTGGATATAGACCAGGATGGAAAAAAAGACCTGCTTATAGCACCCAATTATGTAAGTAATGCCTGCATGAATTATAACAATGTATGGTTTTATAAAAACTACACAACACCGCCGCCCGGAGGATCTCCGCTATGGGTATTTGAATCAGATTCATTTCTTGTAGACCGGTCGATAGACCTGGGCAGCTATGCATATCCTGTACTGTATGATTTTAATAAAGATGGCAAGTTGGATATGTTTGTAGGCTCTGAAGGCTACAGGCAGCCTGATGGCTCGCTGAGAAGCAAGATATCTTATTACCTGAATACAGGTACCGATGGGGCCCCTGCCTTCACGCTGCAAACCACTGATTTTTTAGGGACGTTTGCATATGGCTGGAAAGGCACTGCGCCCACTGTAGGCGATATAGACGGAGATGGCAGGGCCGACCTTATAGTTGGACATGCTGATGGTACACTCAGCTACTTTAAGAACATGGCCGCAAGCGATACTGTGACACCAAACTGGCAACTGACTGATACGGTGCTTACTGATATGAACGGTGATATAATAGATGTGAGCGAAAATGCAGCCCCGTTTATTTATGATGTAGATAAAGACGGCCTGCCCGATCTTGTGATAGGCGATATATATGGCTACCTGCAGTACTACCGCAATGTGAGCACTACACCCGGCACCATAAGGCTGCAGCTTATAAATACACAACTGGGCGGCGTGAAGGTAGACCCGCAATATAATTTTGGAAATAACAGCACACCTTTCTTTGGTAAAATAGACAGCACAGGTATAGACTACCTGCTGGTGGGTTCTAATTCCGGGCTTATATACCAGTATACGGGATTTCAGAGCGGTGATACTACTGCTGCCTATACGCTGGTAACATCCGACTATTCTTATATAGATACCTTCCAGAATTATTATTATGACAATATTATACTTGGTGGCAACAATGGCATGTTTGACGGGATGCGGAGCGCACCGGTAGTGGGAGATATAGTAGGAGACGGGACTTTAGAAATGCTGGTAGGCGAAATTAAGGGCGGCGTGGAACTTTATAAACTGAAAAAATATGTGCCTGCATATGTGCCTACGGTAAGTAACGAACAAGGAAAAATATTAGTGTACCCCAACCCAACGAATGAAACACTGAACATATCGTGGACAGGTATTTACCAGCCAACGGTGCAGATAAGCGTGATAAATATGGCCGGGCAGATATTATATACCTCCGCCGCTAATGCGGCTGCGGAGCATACATCAATACCAGTATCAATGCTGCCACCGGGCATGTATGTATGTGTGATACAAAGCGGGGTGAACAGGTATTATAATAAGTTTACGAAGAGGCCGTAGAAACCTCTCCCCGGCCCTCTCCAAAGGAGAGGGTGAGGTCGAGTTGTGGTTTGTAATAATAAATTACTGTTCCGGAGAACGATAAATGGATACGTAACACCTCCCTCTCCTTTGGAGAGGGCTGGGGAGAGGTTTACACCACCACATTTATCATCTTACCTTTTACATAAATAAACTTCTTGGGGGCTTTGCCTTCCATCCATTTTTGTATGATCTCGTTTGCCAGTACTTCCTGCTCTATGGTTGTTTGTTCGGCATCGAGGGGGAACTCCATATCTACGCGGGTTTTGCCGTTTACGGCTACGGGATATTTCTTGGTGTTCTCGGTTACATAACGGTCTTCATGTATAGGGAATGCGGCATTGATGACGCTGCCAGCATTGCCCAATTGCTGCCAAAGCTCCTCGGCCATATGTGGTGCAAAGGGACATATAGCCACAACTAGCGGCTCCAGTATAGCGCGCTTATGGCACCCAAGTGTAGTGAGCTCATTGATACAGATCATGAACTGGCTCACGGAGGTATTGAAGGAGAAACGCTCTATATCTTCGCTTATCTTTTTTATGGTTTTGTGGAGTATGCGCAATTCTTCATCAGTTGCCGCATCATCATTTACCACCCAGCCTTTTTGCTCATCACTATATAAGCGCCACATTTTTTTGAGGAAACGGTGCACACCTTCAATGCCCTTGGTATCCCACGGCTTGCTCACATCTATAGGGCCGAGAAACATCTCGTACATGCGGAACGTGTCTGCGCCGTATTGTGCTACAATGTCATCGGGATTAACGACGTTGTATTTTGACTTGGACATTTTTTCTACTTCTGCTCCGCAGATGTATTTGCCATCTTCTAAAATAAATTCAGCATTTGCATATTCAGGTCGCCATTTTTTGAAAGCTTCAATGTTTAATTCAAAGCCATCAACAATTGCAACATCTATACGAATTGAATCGGTTCTTTGGCTATCAATTTTAGTTGCAGGATAAATGGCCATCAGAATTTTATCAATTTTATCTTTGACTGTTTGATAGTTCAATGATTTTGTATCATTTAAAATATCAGCATCATTTTTCGAAATAAAAATAGTAGGTAATGAACGGTAATTTGTTAGTGGTCCAGGCATAATAGGGCCCCAAGAAAAAAGAAGCCTGTAAGCGAACCTCGAACTCCCCTGTATCATCCCCTGATTCAACAACTTCTTAAACGGCTCATCAAAGCCTATGTGGCCGAGATCGTAGAGGGCTTTTGTCCACATGCGGGAGTAGAGCAGGTGGCCTACGGCGTGCTCGGTGCCGCCTATGTAGAGGTCTACCTGGTTCCAGTAGTCGGTGGCTTTGCGGCTGGCAAATTCGGTATCATTATGCGGGTCCATGTAGCGGAGAAAGTACCAGCTGCTGCCGGCATAACCGGGCATGGTGTTGGTTTCACGGGAGACCTCTCCCCGGCCCTCTCCGAAGGAGAGGGAGGTGTTACGTACCTCATTTTGTGCGCCGGTTTTTATGTTATTGTCTTGTATAGATTCCGGAAAGTTGATGTTTACCCAGTCTTTTAAATTAGCTAATGGTCCCTGGCCTTCAGGACCCGGTTTGTAGTTTTCTATATAAGGTAACTCCACAGGGAGTTGTGAAACACCTCCCTCTCCTTCGGAGAGGGTCGGGGAGAGGTTCTCATCTATCCCATAGGGTATATCATCTACATAAATGATAGGGAATGGCTCACCCCAGTAGCGCTGGCGGCTGAAGCCCGCATCGCGCAGGCGGTAGTTAATTTTTCGTTTGCCTGCATCTATATCTTCCAGTTCGTTTATCACTGCCTCGGTGGCATCGGCTATGCTGAGGCCGGTGAGGAAACCACTGTTTTCTATAATGCCTGTTTTTGAACTGTAGGCTTCGTTGCCGTTATAGTTATCCCCGAAAATATTGGTGATGGGTATATTAAAATGTTTTGCAAAAGCATGGTCGCGCTCATCGCCGCTTGGCACTGCCATGATGGCGCCAGTGCCATAGCCAGCGAGTACGTACTCTGATATCCAGATGGGTATTTGCTTTTGTGTAAACGGATGTATGGCATATGCGCCTGTGAAGCAACCCGTGACCTGCTTTACCTCGCTGATACGCTCGCGCTCGCTGCGGCTTTTGACGTAAGTTTTGTAGTTTTCAATTGCTTCCTTTTGTTCTGTAGTAGTAATATCATCAACCAATTCATGCTCGGGTGCAAGCACCATAAAGTCGACACCGAAAATTGTGTCGGGGCGGGTGGTGAAAACAGGGACCTCTCCCCGGCCCTCTCCGAAGGAGAGGGAGGTGTTACGTACCTCATTTTCTGCCCTTGCTGTTAGCGCATTTTTTATTTTTTCAATGACTGGATTTATATTGGTGATTATCTCATCATTCGTAAATCTTATTACTTTGAAGCCTTTTTCATTTAGATACTCTGTTCGTAGTGCATCGTATTCTTTCTGGTTTTCATGGATTTTCCCATCTGCTTCTATTATTAGTTTTGCAGGAAGACATACAAAATCAGCAATAAACCTACCAATGACATGCTGCCTCCTGAATTTTACTCCAAGTTGGTTTGCTTTTAGATGTTTCCATAAAATATGTTCTGCTTCTGTCTGATTATTTTTAAGGTCTTTCCTTAGCGGGCTAATTAAGTTATAAAGAGTTGGTTCGGCGGTATTCCATCCTGCTTTTTGAGGGTCTTGCGAAACACCTCCCTCTCCTTCGGAGAGGGTCGGGGAGAGGTCGAATCTTATCTCTGCGCCTATGCTTTTACCGATCCAGTTTCTTTGCATTTCTTTCATTGAATCAGACCACTCGAGATTGTCTAATGATGTTAGCAGGCGATCAGCATATTCAGTGATTCTTAAAAACCACTGGCGCATATTTTTGCGCTCTACGGGATAGCCGCCGCGCTCAGATACACCATTTACCACTTCGTCATTGGCTAGTACAGTGCCCAGTTGTTCGCACCACCATACCTGTGCATAGCCCTGGTAGGCAAGGCGGTATTGCATTAATGTATCACGCTGCTGTTTCTCTGAATAGTCTTTCCATTGCACGCTGTCGAAACGGAGTGCATCATCTTCGGGGCAGGGGATATTTTTATTGCCTTCTTTTTCAAAAATGGCGGTGAGTTCTTTTATGGGCCGTGCTTTGTTTGCCACACGATCATACCAGCTATGAAAAAGCTGCAGGAATATCCACTGGGTCCATTTATAATATTGGGGTTCGCTGGTGCGCACCTGGCGGCTCCAGTCGTAGCAGAAGCCTATATTATCAAGCTGCTCCCGGTAGCGGGCAATATTTTTTTCGGTGGTAACTGCGGGATGCTGGCCGGTTTCGATAGCATACTGCTCGGCTGGCAGGCCGAATGCATCAAAGCCCATAGGGTGCAATACATTGTAGCCGCACAGTTTTTTATAGCGTGCATAAATATCGGAAGCGATATAACCGAGCGGATGGCCCACATGCAGGCCCGCACCGCTGGGGTAGGGAAACATATCAAGTATATAGCACTTAGGCTTATCGCTTTCATTGCTTACTTTATAAACTTCATCTTTGGCCCATTTTGCTTTGGCCCGCTGCTCAATATCAGTAAAATTATATTCCATGTTTAAATTTCAAAAATCAAAAGTAAAACCTGCCGAAGCAGGTTCAATAAAATAGTTAGAGGCAAAAATACAAAGTATTACTCTGTCTCATATCCGGAGAATAGCTCGGCAATATCGAGCGAGAAACCGGGCAGAACAGATGAAGTAACTATATCCCCGCTTGCCAAAAGGCCGGATGGAGAAAATTTTCCATTAATGAGTGTATAGATGAGCATTGTTTTTTCGTACGGCAATACCACCCAATATTCCTTTACGGCCGCTTCTTCGTATGCTTCATATTTATTTTTCAGTTCCTTCTTGTTATTTGATGGAGAAAGCACCTCTACCACAATATCGGGTGCTCCTATGCAGCCGCGCACATCCAGTTTTGACGGATCGCAAATTACGCATAGATCGGGTTGCAACACGGTAGTTATGTCTTTATCTTCTTTTGATTTGCGGGGAAGGCGCACATCAAACGGGGCAATGTATACTTTGCAGGAATTACCATTAAGAAAATTGCCTAACTTAAGATGCAGCTTTCCTGCAATTTCCTGGTGCAAACGGTTAGGGGCAGGACTCATTTTGAAAATGCGGCCTTTTATCAACTCCACTCTTTCTTCAAATCTCCATTTGTAGTAGTCGGCATAGGTATAGATTTGATTCAGGTCCAGATCAGCGAATTCCATTGAGTCAATTTTTATCAAAAATAGTTCATTCCTTATAATATTAAAATTCCGGTACCAGGCAAGGCCCTCTCCCGGCCCTCTCCCCTTCGGTTTCGCTCAGGGCAGGCTTGGAGCGGGTGAG
>CAIRZD010000034.1 GCA_903882965.1 uncultured Bacteroidota bacterium | reverse complement strand
GGAAAAATATGTAAAATTGTTCTTCAACAGACAAAGACCAGAAATGTCCGGTAGTCCAATCTAAGCCGGAAGAAATAATTGTAGTATTTTTCAGGAAGACTGCCGCAGAGACTATCTGTCCGGTACTATTGAATTTGTAATGAAAGTTAAGCAGGGTAATGACCGCTAAGTAGATATAGGCTACCGGTACTATCTTCAGAAATCTCCTCGCATAAAATTTCTTCAGTGAAACATCTTTTGTCTGGATCTTTTCTTTTAACAATAATGTTGTGATGATAAACCCGCTCACAACAAAAAAGATATTGACTCCAAATTTTCCATCAAAAAGGCCGCCCCAATTATCCTTCATGCAAATATGAAATACCAATATTAAAATGATAGAAATACCCCTGAAACCATCTAATGATACAAGGTGAGCAGGTTGTAGCAACCGTGG
Source organism: uncultured Bacteroidota bacterium (assembly GCA_903882965.1). GTDB lineage: Bacteria > Bacteroidota > Bacteroidia > Chitinophagales > Chitinophagaceae > Nemorincola. Next base: position 1,702 of record CAIRZD010000034.1, on the reverse strand, counting down.
TATCTCAGTTATCTCAGAAAATAGCTTTTCTTTAAAAATCTTCAGGGTATTGGCCATAAACCATTTCAGGACGTAAGCTTAAAAATATTCCCGGCACTAAATTGGGCTAAGGAGCCACAGGGTTATTCATAAATATATACTGGATCAGGTTAGCGCCCATCTGTAACGCCGCGAGGTGTTTCTCCGGCGGGTCACGGTGCACATCAAAATCTTCCCAACCATCACCCAGGTCTGTATCAAAACTATAAAAACAAACCAAACGGCCTTTATAAATAAGCCCCCATCCTTTTGGCGGCCCACCATCATGTTCATGTATTTTGGGTAGCCCATTCGGGAAGTTATATTTCTGATGATAGATAGGGTATGTAAATGGCAACTCCACCAATTCCAGCTCAGGAAAAACTTTTTTCAATGCAGGGCGCACATATACATCAAGTCCGTAATTATCATCAATATGCAGAAAGCCGCCCCCCTCAAGGTATTTCCTCAGGTTCTGTGCTTCTGCATCACTCAGCGACCACCTGCCATGCCCTGTCATGTGCACATAAGGGTAGTTAAAGATATCCGGGCTACCCACCTCTACATGCGCCTCTACCGGATCCAGGTTGGTGTGTAATTGCTCATTGCAGAATATGGCAAGGTTCTTAAGAGAAGTTGGATTGGCATACCAGTCGCCGCCACCGTTATATACCAGCAAAGCAAGTTTCATGCTTTGAGCACCTGCGCCAATGCATAAAAAACTAAAAAAAACTGCTAATAATAATTGCTTAATTCCCCTCATCACATATCACATTAAAGTAAGCTGCTGCTGCTATTGCAGCTGTTTCTGTACGCAATCTTTGCACACCTAGCGACACAGGCTTAAAACCCTGCTCTATACACAAATTTACTTCTTCCTGTGTGAAATCCCCTTCAGGTCCTATAAGTAAAACTGCATCATTGCCTGGTTTTAACATTTTAGGCAAAGGCACCCTCGTTTTATCGTCTATACAATGCGCTACCAGTTTTTGTGGCATATCATTGTATTGCTTTAAAACATTCGCCAATGGCATAATACTCGAAAGATGAGGCAGAAAGTTCTGCTTTGACTGCAATATCGCCGATTGTAGTATTTTCTCCCACCGGTCATATCGTATATGCACTTTTTCAGATCGCGCTGTCGACATCGGAATAATAGACCCTACACCCAGTTCAGTGGCTTTTTCCAGGAGCCATTCATTCCTGCTGTTGTTTTTTGTAAAGGCCACACATAGGTGTAATACTTTGCCTGTCCGTGAATTATTGACAACAGTTTTTACTGATACATTACATTTATGCCGCTCTGCAATATGAATTTCTCCCTCCGCAGTCGTTCCTTTCCCATCAGTAAGTATAATATTTTCTCCTTCCTTCATACGCAAAACCTGCCATATGTGTTTCGCTGTATCTGCATCTAAATTAACTATACTACCTTCGGAAATGACGCCTTGGTAGAAAAAGCGATGTAAATTCGACATGGGGGCAAAATAACTAAAAAATAAGGGAATTTGAAGAAATAAAGCGGTTAAGAATCAAATATCTATACCATAAACATACGGAACTTTTTCAAAAAGGGCAAAATATCTTTGGGAAAGCCTGATTTTACTGGAACAAGGTTGAGTTTTTCCAGAAAATATCTTTTTGCAGGTCAGGCGGTTTAGGCTTTACCCTAAATACAATTGGC
>CAIRZD010000033.1 GCA_903882965.1 uncultured Bacteroidota bacterium | reverse complement strand
CTAAACCGCCTGACCTGCAAAAAGATATTTTCTGGAAAAACTCAACCTTGTTCCAGTAAAATCAGGCTTTCCCAAAGATATTTTGCCCTTTTTGAAAAAGTTCCGTATGTTTATGATTTAAACTATAAAAATAACATCCGCATATTTATTCTGGGGGCAGATGCCCACAATATCACATGCTAAGAATATTTCAAGACATTTTGAGACATTTTAATACCATATAAAAATTTATGACCATTCTAATGCCTTTCTCCCTTATTAGTGATATTTTTACAATCTATTCATATAACAAGCTAATGAAAAGATACTTACTGCTATTTATCGCTTTCATGCTGCATACAGCCGCTCAAGCCACCGACGCAGACACAACCCTACCCCAAACAATTACCCGGCACAAAAGGCCATCAAAACCACCTGTATGCTATCTTGGGCTAAGTACAGGCATCAACAATTCACCCGGCATTTTCGGTATTGATTTCAACATAGCTTTAGGTAAGTTCGTAACCCTCGATGCAGGCGTTGGCCCCAGCACCTGGGGAAACAAACTCTACGTCGGCGCAAAATACTACTTAAAAGAAGCACATCGCAACTGGGCAGTTGGTGGTGGCCTTACCTACAATTCAGGCGAAGAAAACGTAAACCTAAAGCTCAATACCATATCCGGATATAAAGAAAAGGTTTCCCTATCCCTCAAACCTCAAGACAATGCCTTTGTTGCCATCTATCACTACTGGACACTAGGCCATAAATACAATCGCTTTTTTGTTGACCTCGGCAAATCCGTAGCACTGCACCCGCCACATTTCCACGAAACATATGGCGATCCCCTTACTGATCAGGCCAAACAGAGTGTAAAAAGGTTAGCGCCGGGTAATTTCATGGGGGGTATGATGGTGGGCGTAGGCGTGTCTTTTGGCTTATATCGCAAGTAGATTATTATGCCATATTTTGTAAATAAAACATGATTATCATAAAGATATTATTACAATAATTAAACACTTTATAATTACCTGCATTTATCGCGCTAACTAATCCGGTAGAAGCGTATATTTGCCGCCTGTTCAAATAATTTTTTGACTATGTCATCAACCTGGTTTCGTCGTAATAAAAAAGGCATACTTACCACTACAGAAGAAAAAAAGGAAACCCCTGATGGGCTGTGGCATAAATGCCCGCAATGTAAAGCCACCAATACCGTCAAAGAACTGCATGACAACCTTTATGTTTGCCACCAATGCAACTACCACAATCGTATCAACGCGGTGGAATACTTCGAGATCCTTTTTGACAACAATAATTATAAATTACTTTTTGAAAATATAGTACCTAAAGACTTCCTGGGCTTTGTTGACATGAAACCCTATAACGATCGTCTGGTAGAAGCCCAGAAAAGTACCGGGCTTAAAGATGCAATGACAGTAGGTGTAGGCAAAATGAATGGTGCAGGCTTCGTAGTGGCGTGCATGAATTTCAATTTTATTGGCGGGTCTATGGGCTCGGTTGTCGGTGAAAAAATAAGCCGCGCTATTGATTATTGTATAGCTAATAAACTGCCCCTGATGGTGATCTCAAAGTCGGGTGGTGCCCGTATGATGGAAAGCGCTTTTTCGCTCATGCAGATGGCCAAAACTGCTGCAAAACTCACCCGTCTGGCCAAAGCAAAGCTGCCGTATATTTCCTTAATGACAGACCCTACTACCGGCGGCGTTACCGCATCATACGCCATGCTTGGCGATATCAATATAGCCGAACCAAATGCCCTCATTTGTTTTGCAGGCCCCAGGGTGATAAAAGAAACCATTAAAAAAGATCTGCCGGCAGGCTTTCAGAGATCTGAGTTCTTATTAGATCATGGGTTCCTTGATTTCATTGCTGACCGCAAAGTGCTAAAATATAAACTCACTACCGTGCTTGAATGGTTTATGAAAGAACCTGCCCTAGCTGAAAATTAGGAATACACAAAATCCCAAATTAAAGCCTTGTCTGAAAACATTTACATAAAAAACCGGCCTGCAACTTTTGAATACGCCATCGAAGACAGGCTAAAAGCAGGGATAGTCCTTACCGGCTCGGAAATAAAGTCTGTACGTAATGGTAAGGTGAGTTTCAACGATAGCTATTGTTTGTTTACCAACGGTGAGCTCTGGATAAAAAGCCTGCATATTGCTGAGTATGTAAATGCCGGGTATGCAGGTCATACACCTGTTCATGACCGCAAACTATTATTACAGAGAAAAGAACTCAACAAGTGGCTAAGTAAAGTAAAAGAAAAAGGCTATACAATTGTTCCGTTAAGCATGTTTATAACCGACAATGGATATGCTAAAGTAGAAATAGGACTCGGCAAAGGCAAGAAACTTCATGATAAGCGGGAAAGTATAAAATCAAGAGACGTGGAAAGAGAAGTTAAACGTTACCTTAAATAAGAACCTAATCCCGGATACCGGACACTTATTGTAGTTTATTCAACCTCTTCTGTAAATACAATACCGTGATGGGCAAGCTCAGTAAGCACAGGACGATATATGGCTGCCATCGTAGGTAATAAAACTCCTTTAGGTGGATTTATTTTTTTGTTCAATACCATCCTGGTAAGTATTCCCATAGGCATACCTACAGTTTTAGCCATTGCTGAATACTCTCTGTTCTCACCTTTTATTACCATCGAACTGGTAAGTGTTATCTTTTTGCCTTTGTGCACATATTCTACTTCATGCTGCATAACTACCATATCCTTGTCTACAGAAGCCATTTTCCACTTTTCAAGCAGCAACTCGAGGAGTATTTCACCAGAAGAGCTTTTAGCAGGCTTTAGCGGTGTTTCGTCAAATAACCCCAGCCATTGAAGCATGGATATTACTTTATCTTCCGGACTTACATTAAGCAATGCGGCAACATGGTGAGCTATTACCCCTTTACCCTTAATGTTCAATTTATTCCTGATCCAGGAGGAATGTGTATGACCCTTGGTATCAAAAGCATCATCTTGATTTGTGAGGCCAAGGGTAATTAATGCCTGCCAACCTTTGCAAAATGTAGGATGCCGCAATGTAGCCCTCATGAATGTTTTTATATCAGGCACATCATATATATCCAGGTAGTGCAAAGAATCACGGTTGGGATAAAATGCCAACAAGCCAAGATCATCGACCTTTACTTTCTTGTTGTGTTCAAATATCTTTTCATAAGGCACCTCAACCTCCTTCCCATTCTGGAGATATTTTGAACCACCCAAACCGGCTGTAATAATATTTTTAGGGTTCCAACTGAATTTATAGTGCCATGGGTTATTGTCGCTTTCCGGAGCGATCATTCCACCACAATATGACTTAAAGCTGGTAATACTGCCTGCAACACGATGTATGCTATGTATGATCTTATTGGCAGTCATATGGTCTATGCCCGGGTCTAAACCCATTTCGCACATAAACATAAGGCCGGCTTCCTTTACTGCCTTGTCCATCCCCTTAAGCTCTTCCGATATGTAAGAAGAAGTAATTAGATTTTTTTTGTGTTTAAGGCAATCCTTGGCAAGATGAATGTGAAGATGGGGTGGCATTAATGAAACAACAATATCAGCACGCTTTACAAGCGGCTCTCTGTCTGTAGCTTTGGTAATATCAATTACAGCGGCTTCTGCATAGGAACTTCCTTTTATCTTTTCCGCAATAGCATTCTCATCACCATCTGCAACTATTACCCTCCACTTATTTCGGGGAGCGAGTGTTAAAAGATATTGTATTAGATAAATGGATGATTTACCGGCACCGGCAATCAATATTGTTTGCATATATTATTCTAAAAGCTGTAAAAATTGTTTTAACTTAACCAAAGTTAATAGTTTTACATAAACATACGGAACTTTTTCAAAAAGGGCAAAATATTTTTGGGAAAGCCTGATTTT
>CAIRZD010000032.1 GCA_903882965.1 uncultured Bacteroidota bacterium | reverse complement strand
TTTTAAATTTTTCACCCATTTTCACCCCATTTTGCCTTAAAAATAGCATTTCGCTTTTTGGGTTTAATGATTACTTTTGCAGTCCATTCAAAACAAAAAATCTTCATGGCTACAACAGCAGATATGCGTAATGGTTTGATCATTAAACTCGATGGCAGCCTTTACTCAGTAGTGGAATTCGGACAGAACAAGACAGCACGCGCAGCAGCAAAAGTTTGGGCAAAACTAAAAGGCGTTGATAACAACCGCTCTATTGAGCACACCTGGAACTCCGGCGACAACATCTTCCCCGTACGTGTTGAAAAACGCAATTACCAGTTCTTGTATAAAGACGATAGTGGCTTTAACCTGATGGATAATAATACTTTTGAACAAATCGTATTAGGCGAAAATATGATCGATAACCCGGGTCTTTACAAAGACGGGCAGGAGTGCTTTGTAATATTTAATACAGAAACAGAAATACCTATGAGCGTAGAATTGCCACCATCAGTGAACCTGAGGGTTACTTATTCTGAGCCGGGTGTGAAAGGTGATACTGCTACCAGGGCAACCAAAGTAGCCACCCTTGAAACAGGTGCTACTGTTAACGTACCATTGTTTGTAAATACAGATGAACTTATAAAGATAGACTCTAAGACCGGGGCTTATGTAGAGCGAGTGAAAAGTTAAGAATGGCTCAATGGCTTAATAGCTTAATGGCTCAATGCCCGATAAGTTGAAGCCAATTGGGTAATAATAGTTTTCTACTAATTACTTAAAACATTTTTTCATGGAATACAAACAAATACAGGAGCTGATAAAAACGATCAACAAGTCGAATATCAGCGAACTTAGCATAGAAGAAGGCGAATTCAAGATCGTTATTAAACAAGAACTCGCTGCCCCTGCACAATATGTATCTATGCCGCAGGTGTCTATGCCTATGCAACAACAAGCTCCCCAGCAAGCTGCACCGGCTCCCCAGCCTGCTGCTGCCCCTGCTACCGAAAAACCGGCTGCTCCGGTTGCCGCCAGCAATACCACTACTATTAAGTCGCCAATGATCGGTACATTTTATCGTAGCCCATCGCCTGATAAACCTGTATTTGTAAATGTAGGTGATGAAATTAAAGCCGGCCAGGTGCTTTGTATTATTGAAGCAATGAAACTCTTTAATGAAATAGAAAGTGAAGTAAGTGGCAGATTAGTTAAGGTGGTGGCAGATGATTCATCCCCTGTAGAATATGATCAGCCCTTATTTATTATCGAACCGATGTAAATAATGGCTCAATGACTTAATAGCTCAATGGCTCAATTAAGCATATTGAATCAATGATTAAGTTACGATGAAGTCTTTTATATTTTACAGTTCACTTTTATGAAATAAGAAGTTTTTGATAAAAACCCTGTACTAAAGTTGTCGTTTGATTTTGCTTTAATGCTTGTTGAATATTGCGAGCAATTAGAACGGGATAAGAAATATATAGTTTCACGCCAACTATTAAAATCCGGAACTTCTATTGGTGCAAATGCAATGGAAGCTCAGAATGCGGAAAGTAAAGCAGATTTTATTCATAAAATGAGAATTGCGGCAAAGGAAGCAGAAGAAACACAATTCTGGCTTTGGCTATGTCAGTACAGCCCCAGTTATCAAAATTGCGATTTACTCATTGAAAAGCTTGATGAATTAAATAAGATTGTAGGTTCCATAATAAATACTGCAAGGAAAAATTTAGTTAACGCATAAAACATCAAGGTCATAGTGCATTAAGTAATATGCTGGTCATTAGAGATTAACAGCATTAAGCCATTAAGCCATTGAGCCATTGAGCCATTAAATAAAGATGTTTAAAAAAATACTGATTGCCAATAGGGGAGAGATCGCTCTGCGCATTATACGTACTTGCCGCGAAATGGGCATACGTACAGTAGCAGTTTATTCTACTGCTGATAAAGATAGTCTCCATGTGCGTTTCGCAGATGAGGCAGTGTGTATAGGAAAACCCCAGAGCAGCGACTCTTATCTTAACATACAGCATATAATGGCTGCTGCAGAGATCACCAATGCAGATGCCATACACCCGGGATATGGATTTCTTGCAGAGAATGCAAACTTTGCCGAAATATGTGCCCAATACAATATTAAATTTATCGGCCCTACACCTGGTATGATCAGGTCTATGGGTGATAAGATCACCGCCAAGGAAACCATGATAAAGGCCGGGGTGCCGGTAATACCGGGTTCTGAAGGCCTGCTGGAAAGTGTGGACCAGGCAAAGAAGCTTGCTAAAGAAATGGGCTTCCCGGTCATCATAAAAGCTACTGCAGGTGGCGGTGGTAAAGGTATGCGTGTGGTATGGCAGGATAGTGAAATTGAGCACGCCTATAGCACCGCAAAAATAGAAGCCGCAGCATCATTTAAGAACGATGGCATTTATATGGAGAAATTTGTGGAAGAGCCACGCCATATAGAAATACAGGTTGCCGGCGACCAGTTTGGTACCGTATGCCACCTTAGTGAGCGCGATTGTTCTATTCAGCGCAGGCACCAGAAACTGGTGGAAGAATCACCTTCTCCGTTCATGACTCCTGAACTGCGCCAGAAAATGGGCGATGCCGCTATCAAAGCAGCATCGGCAATAAACTATGAAAGCGTTGGTACAATAGAATTCCTGGTTGATAAGCACCGTAATTTTTACTTCATGGAAATGAACACCCGTATCCAGGTGGAGCATGGTGTAACCGAGGAAGTAATAAGCTATGACCTTATCAAGGAGCAGATAAAAATAGCAGCAGGTGTACCTATCAGCGGCCGCAATTATGAGCCGAAAATACATGCCATAGAGTGCCGTATCAATGCCGAAGATCCATATAACGACTTCCGCCCATGCCCCGGCAAGATCACTACTTTACATACACCGGGTGGGCATGGTGTGCGCGTAGACTCGCACATATATGCAGGCTACACTATACCGCCATACTACGATTCCATGATAGCTAAAGTAATAGCAGTGGCACAAACGCGCGAAGAGGCCATTAATACCATGGAGCGCGCTTTGAGTGAATATGTAATAGAAGGTGTGAAAACAACCATACCCTTCCATTTACAGCTTATGAAGAATGAAGAGTTCAGGAAGGGAAACTTTACTACCAAATTCATTGAGAGTTTTAAACTTGTGTGAGGCCTCTCACTCACCCGCTCCGAAGGAGCGGGTGAGTGAGTAAATGTGTTTCATGATTGTAATCGAACTAAGTAAGAATTAACACAAATGAAAAAGACATTATTAATAACGGGCGGAGCAGGATTTATAGGCTCACATGTGGTACGGTTATTCGTTAATAAATATCCCGATTATAAAATTGTAAACCTGGATGCACTTACCTATGCAGGTAACCTTGAAAACCTCAAGGATATTGAAAACGCACCCAATTACAATTTTGTAAAAGCGGATATTACAGATGCCGCAGAGATCCAGAGTTTATTTGAATCAGATAATTTTGATGGTGTCATTCACCTTGCCGCAGAAAGCCATGTAGACCGTTCTATAACAGATCCCAACGCCTTTATAAAAACAAATGTGATGGGAACGGCTAACTTACTAAATGCTGCCCGTGAAACCTGGAAAGGCAAATTTGAAGGCAAACGATTCTATCACGTTTCTACTGATGAGGTTTACGGTTCATTAGGTGCTGAAGGATTTTTC
>CAIRZD010000031.1 GCA_903882965.1 uncultured Bacteroidota bacterium | reverse complement strand
TTTACCTAGACCTTCTTCTCTTTTCTTTCTTTGCTTCGCCACTTCGACAAACTCAGTGCAGGCTACGAAAGAAACAAAGAAAGGCGACTTTTATTCACAATGTTGATGTCTTTTTAATTGTGTTCATGAGTCGCTTCGCTGGTTGTCGAATCGCTCCGCGCGAAAAGAGGCCCTACGCTGGGTGCGCACAGCTTCTATCACCAGCATGGCGCTGGCTTTTAACCCTGCCCGGTAATTCTGTTGTGCTTACTCAAGCGTGTGATGGTTCTATTATACTGCATCACCATCAATCGTAAGGCCGGGCTAAAAAAGGCGGCCATCATTGGCTGGGCTTTATAGCTTCTATCATCAAAATAATTTGCTATGAAATGTCATATTTTAAAGAGCTTGTGCGGAGTACTTCTTGTTTGTTGTGAAGTGGGATTTTATTTCTGCTAGCGATTTGTGTTGCAAACAAAAGTGCTTGTAGTGCTTAAATAAATATAAAAAATATTATATGTTGTGGCTATGAAAGAGGGGGGAGTTATTACCTGAACCATCCATTATATATTTACAATGTTTTTAGTTATTTTAGTCCTGATTACCATTTTATCATTATTGAGAAAAATATTACTATTGAAAAACAAACTAAATAGGATAAAAGTTTTACAAAAGAAGCGATTAAAATTAACACGTAGAAGGAAAAGTTATTTAAAGAATCGCAATCGGAAAATAAACCTGATTAAAAAAAGCGTAGTTGTAAAACAAAGAAAAATTAATAAATTCAAAAGACATGATATTTCAGTTCCTCCTGATTTTTCACTTATAACAAATCGTGAACCGATATTAAGATTTTTCAATCAGGTTAAGGGATTGGACTATACCGAATATACTAACATCTTTTTTGATTTTACTAATGTTGTTAATATATCGCATGGAGCTATTACAATATTACTCTCAATTTGTGGGTGGTTGGCTGATAGAAATTTAAAGGTATTTACTAACTCTCCGTATGCGGCTGACAGTAAAAAGTTTTTTCATGAATCTGGTTTTTTGAATTACTTCCAATTGAAATATGGCATCAATAATATTATATCAGATAATGCTATTTTACAAAAAGGGTCAAAAGAAACAGAAGCTGAATTGACGTCGATACACATTAGGAAAGCAATGAAAACTGTATGGGGGATTTCTTATAGAAATACAAAGCTTCAGGGAATGTTAATTGAAATGATGGCAAATGCTATTAATCATGCATATAATAACAATGAGAAAGGGTGGTATTTTGCTTTGCACCATTTACCGAATGAACATATTGTGAGGTTTTGCTTTGTAGATAATGGAAAAGGAATTATTAATAGCTTAAAATCAAAACTTCAGCGTAAACTTATAATGATATTAAGTGGTGAAAGTGAAGGAGATATGTTAATTAAAGCTTTTGATGGTCAATATGGGTCAAGTACACAGCTTACTTTTCGCGGTCGTGGCTTACCTTTAATAAAGAAAAACCAAACCGAAAATGTTATTAATAATTTAAAAGTAATAAGCAATAATGTATTTCTTGATTTTGCTACAGGAGAAGTAACTAAATTGCATGAACATTTTGAAGGAACTTTTTATTATTGGGAACTCGACGAAAATTGTAAATTATGGCCATTAAAATAAAAATAGCAACTGATTTTTCCAAAACACCAGGGGCAAGATATTATACTGATGGAAAAAAATCAGGTCAAGAATTTTTTGAAACACTTTTAGATAAAAGATTCGCAGAAGCACAACTAGAAAATGTAAAGTTAGTTGTTGATTTAGACAATACAGATGGATTTGCAACTTCATTCCTAGATGAAGCTTTTCATAGACTTGCAGACAAATATAGCCCGAAGGTAGTTTTAGATAGATTGGAGGTAATTTCTAATGATGAACCTGATTGGATTGAAGAAATCAAGCATTACATAAACCAAGATAAGCCTAAAAAATGATAAGGTTTATTATAGTCGCATTTCTTGGAGGATTAATTGGTGTGTATCTTTGTAACTGGCAATATTTTGAGTTCGATAAAAAGCTTCATGTTGCTGAGTTATTCGCTTTGGGAGTAACTTCACTTGTTGGCTTACACATTGCTGGTAAGTTGTCTCAACAACAATCATCGCAACGTTCTGAAAAAGATTTTTATATCTCAGAAATCAAAGATTTTAGAAATAAATTGATGAAAATCAAATTAAAAAATGATAGCGGCTCTGTTTCTTTTCCTGAATCAATATATTTATTTAGAGATATTAACTATGACATTTCTCATTTAGAAGAATTAAGTAAGTTTTCAACTTTTTGTAGGAATACGGATTTCAAAAAATTGCGTACTCAATTTGTTATTTTAAGAGAATTAATTACAGGGATAAGCCCTGTGAATGATACTATTCATATTCCCATGGAAATTCGATTAAAAACTGATACTGTCCTGCACAATATGAAAAGAGAATTGTATCAAATAATACTCAAGGTTAACTCGTCTAAATAAATGTATTTCTATCCTAATTTTATCAGAGAAATATTTACAACGTTATCAGGGTGTAAAAAAAGGAGCAGCCAATTATTAGCTGCTCCTTTTTTACGGTAAGAATTTCTTTTATTATTTCATGCCGGTGCCCATGTTGACTTTCATCATTGTTTTGGGCATGTCGTTGAGTATGTTGACTGTTTCGGAGATATAAATGTCTTTACTAATCAGCCTTAACCAGTCTTTGTTTTTGGTTATGGAAGCGCTGTCTGTATTGATCTTAGCGAGGTCGGCAGGTGCGTTGTCCATTTCCAGCTTAACTGCATTTTTTTGAATCTTTTCCAGTTTTTTGGATGTTTCATTCAACTCTTCCTGTTCTTTCCTGTAATCAGCTTCATTGAGGGATACTTCGTTGTCGTCCCTTTTTTGTTTGGTGATAACAGAGCTTTCTTCTATGAGCTTGAATGTAGGATCGGCAGCGATGCGGCTCTGGCTTAATTTGGATAGTTGTGGGGCGCTTCCGGCACTATTGGTGGGCTTATAATTAGCGGCAGGTATCTCATCCCAAGGGAGCGCTGCTTTGTTATGACGCTCACCGAAATCCTCATCATCAAAGCCATCATAAATATCGGGGATAGCAATATCCGGGGTAACACCTTTGAGTTGTGTAGAGCCACCATTGACGCGGTAGAATTTTTCCATGGTAAGCTTTAACGCGCCTATGGAATTGCCTTGTGCACCGGTGGTGTCATTGAGCATCTGGAGGCGAGCCATAGGATCGATCATCTGATCGAGGTCGACCATTTTTTGTACAGTGCCTTTGCCATAGGTCATGGAGCCTACTATAACGGCGCGGTGATAGTCCTGCAGGGCAGCGGCAAGGATCTCAGATGCGGATGCACTGTTTTCATTAACCATAATAGCCAGTGGGCCTGTATATAATATGCTATCTGTGGGTTGTGAGCGAAGTACAGATGGAGCAGCGTTGTTGCCTTTGACCTGAACGACAGGGCCTTTGCCTACAAATATGCCTGCCATATCGACCACATCGCCGAGGGAGCCACCACCATTATTGCGAAGGTCGAGGATGATGCCTGTAACGCCAGCCTCTTTTAATTTTTTTACTTCTGCAGCTACGTCGGTAGAGCAATTGCGGCCACTGGTATGGTTGAAGTCGGCATAGAATTCGGGTAGGTAAATATAGCCTACCGGGCCGTTCTTACTTTTAATGATCGCTGATTTGGCGAAGGTCTCTTCTATTTCTATAACGCCACGCATTATAGGGATCACTTTGGTGGAGCCATCGGTTCTTTTTACCGTTAGGCGTACTTCAGTGCCTTTGGCGCCGCGAATGAGCTTGATGACATCATTGAGTTCGTAGCCTGCAATATCTACAGGTGGTTCTGCGCCCTGGGCTACTTTGGTAATTTCATCGCCTGCTTTGAGTTCGCCCTGTTTCCATGACGGGCTTCCGACAATAATGGAGGAAACGGTTACTTTGTCATTTTCTGGGCTAAGCTTGGCGCCAATGCCTACGAAACTGCCACTCATAGAGACATCGAAATCTTTTTTATCATCGGGTGGGAAGTATGAAGTGTGCGGGTCTTCTGTTTCTGTAATCGCATTTACATAAGCGGTGAAACGCTCATCATCTTTCCATTTGTGGAGTCGGGTGAAGTAGCGCTGGTAGCTCTTTTTTACATCTTCGCGTGCCTTAGCTTCGAGTTCGGTATCTGTTTTGAATGAGGCTTTTATAGAGTCTCTTTTTTCTTTGCTGAGGGCAAGGATCTCTTTGGCTGTATCGAGGTTGGCCTTTTGTTTGGTTTGTTCATCTTCCAGTTCTACATATTTTGCGAGTACCCTGTATTTGAGGTATTGATGCCATTTCTGCTTAAGGTCTGCTTCGTTAGCGGCATAGTCTACTTTGGCTGCGGTGAGTTGCAGTGTTTCGTGTGCTTTAAAAGAAAAAGGCTGGCTCAGGATTTCCTGGTAATATTTTTCGGAGCTAGCCAGGCGCCTTAAATAAATGGCATCGAGTGAATCGAAAAATTCTATTGAATTATTCCTGATCTGATCATCAATATTGAATTCGTAGGCACCGAGTTTTTTTATATCGGGCTGGAGGAAGTACAGTTTTTCATAATCAAATTCGTTTACCAGCTTATGGTATACGCGGGATGAAAAAGTATCGTCGAGTGATTTAGGAGAAAAGTGGCCACTCTGTATTGTTTTCATAACGGTCTCTACCACTAATATTCTCTTTTGTTCTGATGTTTGCCCGCCGGTATGGCTATATTTGAATGAAAAGAAAGCCGCAAGCACTCCAACTATCAACAGCGGTATCAGAATTTTATTCTTCATGAATTTCAGCATAATATTTACTTAATAAATTCTAACAAATGTAGTTTAATTGCTGTTAAAAAAAAGATAATCAAAAACCATACTTGCGTTAAATAAGGGGTGATTTATTGGGAACGATCAACTGTGTTTGCCTGTAATCAGCGCTTTTGTTTTTGACGGGGTGAAATATTTCATAACAGATATGCCGAAAAAGCTTACGTTGCTTGAAGAGGTTCTGCCGCTATAAAAATACTGGCCAAAATATACGTTTATATGTATCAATGGGTTGTAGGTGTATTCTATGCCATAGGTAACCTCTGTCATTAGGCTTTCTTTTGCATTAAAAATGTAACCGATGCCGGGGGTAAAGGTGTTTGTGAATTTTCCTTCCTGAAAAATATTAAGGTTAGGGCGAGCTTCTAAATATATAGCGGTGTCTTTGCCTGTTACTTTCCCGAGGGTTGTAGCTCCGAGATCGAGGCCCATGCTGAAGACATCCCATTGGCGGCCAAGTTCGAAAGCAAGGTTGCTTTTTTCGGCAAGTGTGCCCGGGCTGTTAGTGAGGCTGGGGGCGAGGGATATATAGGTTTGGGCGGAGCTGCGGTATGCGATGGTTGCCAATAATGCAAACAGGTATAGTTGCTTCATTTTGAGCTGATTGAAGATGTGGGGATAATGGTTTTAGTGAGTGAGGCGTTCTATTTATTTTTTATCATTGATCTTGTCGAGGATTTCGAGTATAATTTTGTTTTGGTATTCGAGATGCTGAAGGATGGTTTCTATTTCCAATTCTGCCTGTTTGTTTATTTCAAAGTCGGCTTCGGCGCGGGCGTCTGCGTGAGCGGATTGCAGATTTTGGCCCACCATTATAAGCGGCATGAGGAACAATTGTATCATATTGGATATGAAGAGCCAAAGTACAAAAGCTGGGTATGGATCGAACCGTGCATCTTTTGGAGCAAGCATGTTCCAACTGAGCCAAATGGCCGTCCAGATGAAAATGATAATAAAAAAGCCCATGCTGCCCACATGTTCTGTGATCCATAAAGCGAGTTTATTAAGGCCGCTAACATTATGCTTGGCCTCAATGAGTTCTTTGAGTTTAGATTTTCGCTGTTTTCTTAATTCTTCTATTGAAATAGCGGTGTTTTGCAGTATTGCCATTGGGGGGATTTTTTATTGTTTTTGAGATAAATGATCTATTTATTGAGGTGAAAGATACAATGATATATATATCCGAGTAGCAGGGGTGCTTTTTATTATCATTTTTACCGCCAATAATCAATGTCTATACACCTATTAAGAAAATCAGGGGCTAATTAGTTGCAGATATGGGAAGAGTTTGTACCTTTGCTAACGCTGTTAGGAAAAATCCAGACGGTAATTATGGGGATAGCAGAAAGAAAAGAAAGACAGAAAAAAGAAGTGAGGGATAGCATTCTTCAGAGCGCGTGGAAACTGGTGAATGAAGAAGGCTGGCAGAATTTGTCTATCCGGAGGATCGCAGACGCGATAGAATATAGTGTGCCGGTAGTATATGACCACTTTGAGAATAAAGAAGCGATACTTACTGTATTTAACAGGCGCGGGTTTCAGTTGCTAGGAGATAAGATAAGGGCTGCCAAGGGGAATAAAAATGAGGCTAAAGCACAATTAGAAGCAATTGCTTTTGCTTATTGGGATTTTGCTTTTGAGCATAAGGAGTATTACCAGCTTATGTTTGGCCTTGGGATGCCGGGATGCGAGGAGCTTGCTAATGTGCCGGAGTTGATAGCCTTTATAGAGGTGATAGGATCTACGATAGGGCAAATTGTAAAAGAAGGAAATAACAAGGATACCGATGTGCAGCTTAAAGTGCGCTCATTCTGGTCTATGATACACGGACTGGTTTCGATAAATCTATTGGCGCCTCCATCTACACATGATGGGGTTTCGAAGGACCAGATGAATAAAATGATATTAAATGACTTTATTCTTGGGTTTGTAAAGGGTCTTACGGAGTAAATATTTTTTTTTGCAAGAAGTTAACAGTGTTAGCATAAAAGATAATAGTAAAATAAATAACGCAATAAAATTTTTAAACAGATTATATAACCAAAAACAAAAACCAAAAAACAAAACAAAATGAAAAGGATCTCAATTTTTGCCGCAGGCTTATTTTTATCGGTATCGGTATTTGCACAGACATGGTCGGTAGACAAAGCACATTCAAGGATAGGATTTGGTATCACACACCTTGGTATCAATGAAATAAACGGTGATTTCAAAACATTTGATGGCAAGATAACCGCTTCAAAGGCTGACTTTTCGGACGCAGCTATTGAATTTACAGCTGATATCAATTCAATAAATACAGACGTTGAAGCGAGAGACAAACATTTGAAGAGCCCGGATTTCTTTGATGCTGCGAATAACCCTACACTGACTTTTAAGAGTACCTCTTTTAAGAAAGAAAAAGGTAATGAATATAAAGTAACCGGTAACCTTACTATGCATGGTGTTACAAAGCCTGTAACATTTGATGCAGTATTGGTAGGTACTGCGACGAACCCAATGAGTAAAAAAGAAATGGCAGGTTTTAGGTTGTCAGGGGTTATCAAACGTTCTGAGTATAATATAGGTGCATCAATGCCGGAAGCAATGCTTAGCGACAATGTAGCATTAAAAGCAAACACTGAATTCAGCAAAGACTAAGATTATTATGAAAAGACTAATTTTTTCAATGGCAACACTATTATCATTAGTGGTAGTGTTTGCCTTTGCCCCCGCAGGGAACTGGCAGATGACTGATAAGTATACTGTACGGTTTGCGGGTGGTGGAGAAGTAGGAGGTATTTTTAAAACAATGAAAGGTTCTATTGTGTTTGATGAACAGAATCTTGCAGCCTCCAACTTTGATCTGTCTATTGATGTAGCATCAATTAATACAGGAAATGGCTTGATGAACACGCATGCTAAAAGTGCAGAATGGTTTGAAGCAGCCAAATACCCGGTAATAAGATTTACATCAAAGAAAATAGTAAAAAACGGCGTTGCATACCAGGTGACAGGTGATATGGAAATACACGGCGTAAAAAAAGAACTGACCTTACCATTCAGCTTTCAGAATAAGGGAGCTACGGGCATATTCAGTGGGACGTTTACGATCAACCGCAGCGATTTTCATATAGGGAAGCCGGGTGGTGATGTGGAAGAAAATATCAAATTGGATATATCGGTTCCTGTGGTAAAAAAATAGTTTAACCAACAAATTCAGGCATATGCTAAAGCGATTATTATTACTGGGTATTGTATCGGGGGTACTTGCGGGTATTGTGGCACTGATCTACCAGAAGGTTTATTCTTCATCGGTAGGTGCTGACTTCTCTGCTATAGCCAAGCCGGTAGGCATCATGATATCTAATATTGTGGGCTGCCTTATTGCGGCTGTGGGTTATTGGATATTGAGTAAGTGGCTGAAGGGCAAGACCGAGATCGTCTTTAATTTTATATTTATGATCCTGTCTTTTGCGAGTATGCTTCCTGCTTTTGCTGCGAAACTGCCGCTTGATGTAGCATCTCCGGAATTGTTTCCCGGGCTTGTGATCCCAATGCACTTTTTCCCGGCACTTGCGTGGTTTACTTTGGAACCTTTGTTTATTAAGAATACAGATTAAGATATTAGTACGAAATACTTTTCTGGTGGCTTAAATTTTATAGGATAGGATTAAGCGATAATAAAGATGAAAATGAAAATAGATATTTGGTCGGATATTATGTGCCCGTTCTGCTATATAGGGAAGCGGAAACTGGAAGGTGCGTTGCTGGCGTTTGAGCATAAAGAAGATGTGCAGATCGTATGGCATAGTTTTCAGTTGGACCCAACAATTGAGTATGAACCTGGGAAAGACCTCTACACTTACCTGGCGGAGCGTAAAGGCCAGACACACGAATGGGCTGTGAAGGTGCATAACCAAATGACAGAAACCGCAAAGAAAGAGGGGCTTATCTACAACTTTGATAAAGCGGTCATTGCTAATTCTTTTGACGCACACCGGCTTATACAGCTTGCAAAGACGCACAACCTGGGTGATGTGATGGAAGAAAGATTATTCAAGGCTTACTTTACAGAAGGCAAAAATATAAGCGATCATAACACCCTGATGCAAATAGGGATGGATGCGGGCTTAAGAGCGGTGGAAGTAGGGGAGATGCTGAACAGTGATAATTTTGCAACGGCGGTACACGATGATATTATGCAGGCACAGAGGTTAGGTGTGCGTGGCGTGCCATTCTTTCTGCTGGATGAGCAATTAGGTATATCAGGTGCACAACCGGTGGAGGTGTTTGCAGATGGGCTGCAACAGGCCTGGGCGTTACACGAAAAAGCAAAGCAAACAGAAATGAATAAAACCGAAGGTGCGGTATGCACAACGGATGGCGTTTGCGAACCAATTAAAAACAATTAATTAACCATAAAAACGAAAACAAAAATGGCAAACACAACATGGGCATTAGACCCAACACACTCAGAAGTACATTTTAAGGTAAGACACCTGGTATCGCATGTGAGCGGACAATTCAAACAATTCAACGCTACCGTGCAGACTGAAGGCGATGATATCAGCACAGCGAAAGTGAATTTCAGCGCTGATATCGACTCTATTTCTACTAACAATGAACAGCGCGACGCCCACCTTAAGAACGCCGATTTCTTTGATGCCACTAACCACCCTAAGCTAACATTTGAAAGCACGAAGATGGAGAAAGTGAGTGAAGAAAAATATAAAATGCACGGCAAACTTACTATGCGCGGTGTAACTAAAGAAGTGGCGCTGGATGTAGAATTCGGTGGTATAGCACCAGACCCATGGGGCAACACGCGTTCCGGTTTCGCAGTGACCGGTAAAATAAACCGCAAAGACTATGGCGTAAATTTCGGCATTACTGACACGGGCGCTATCATGCTGGGTGAGGAAGTGTCTGTTAGTGCTAATGCGGAGTTTGTGAAGCAAGTAGCAGCAGTGACCGCGTAAACTCCGGCCCCTAAAGAGGAGTGCATTGAGTTTAATGCATATAGCTTTGGGAATTATACTTAGACTGACTGATTCATATTGTGTGATAATAACAACAAAGGCTCCCGAAAGGAGCCTTTGTTGTTATTGCTTTGGATCTGTTTACCAAACGTACTGCTTCTTATTGAGCAGCAGCGCTTCTCCGGCAATGGTTTGATCGCCGGTGGCAACATCATATACTGCGCACTCATAGAGTATGCGGTTCTTTTCTTTTACGATCTCTTTTACTTTTATCACTGCTTCATACTCTGTATCTACAAACATGGGTTTAAGCCATTTCAAATTCTGGCTCATATACACATGGCCATCAGCATACCATAGTGCACCGAATATTTTTGTAAATACAGCAGCTCCTAAAAAGCCATGTATGATATTGCGGCCAAACATGCTGGCCTTACCTGCTGCGGGATCAATATGCAGTGGGTTTGTATCACCGCTTACGCGGGCAAAAGTATCCACATCAGCTTGTGTGTAGCTGTATTTGTGGCGAAATTCATCTCCTATTTGTAACATAATTGCGTGTTTTGGTGGCGAAAGTAAGAGATTTTATTGTGAGGCGGTAAATGTTTTGTGTTGCAATGGGGATATGGATGTTTTCAGACCGGATTTTGGAAAAAGCGGTTCTAAAAGAGCAAAATCAAGGTTAATTAATTGTTAGAGTTCCAATAA
>CAIRZD010000030.1 GCA_903882965.1 uncultured Bacteroidota bacterium | reverse complement strand
TTTGAATTTTGAATTTTTAATTTATTAGTTTTATGCTTTAAAACGTTTATTTGTAGATGAAATACTTTTTCCTGGCATTATCAGTAGTTATCCTGTTTGCCGCATGTTCTAAAACCACTACACCCGCAAGTAGCACAATAAGCATACTTACCACCGGCAAGTGGAAGATATCCAATGGCACACTTATGCTGAGAAAGCCCAATGGGATTGATACCACATTAAATTACCTGCCCTGGATACCCCTCTGTCACCAGGACGATTATATCCGCTTCTCTTCAGCCACCACGGGCTATTCTTATCCTGGGGCCATTCTTTGTGATCCTTCAGAAGACTCCACAACTTTTACATGGAATCTGATGAGTGGTGGAACAACTATTAGTTTTCAGGGGTTTAACTTTAGTTATGCCGCTTCATACTCCGTAAATCAACCGTACTTTTTTGATACAATTAGCAAAACACCCACACTGGTTCTTGATACGGTGGTCAATGTCGCCGCAGCCTTAGCCACCGGAGGCGTAGTTGTCCTTGATTCCACCTGGACATTAAAATTCGATACTGGCGCGGTATCCGGTTTTGAGATATATAACGCAACTTTAACCAGCTTAACCCAGAGTGCATTTACCCTTAATTACGCCGTTTATACTAATTATCTTGATACTACTAATCATCATACAGGCCCACCCGATGCACTCCCCATCAGTCGTCCTGACACAATTTATTTTTCTGTTACATACACTAATTTCTAAAAATAATATAGTAAGTACACAAAGCCACCGGTACTTACCGGTGGTTTTTAATATAAATATTTTCACAACCCAATACTCACAACTCACGACTTACCGCTTACGACTTTTCAGTACCTTTGCAGCTTATTTTAGTAAAATAACATGATACATATTACATTACCAGACGGTTCAGTGCGTGAATACCCCGAGGGGTCCAGCGCCGCCGATGTCGCAAAATCCATTAGCGAAGGGCTGGCACGCAAAGTGCTTGCAGCAGAAGTCAATGGAGAAGTTTGGGATTCTTCTCGCCCTATACAAAATGATGCTACACTACGCCTCCTTACCTGGGACGATAAAAACGCAAAATCTACATTTTGGCATTCATCCGCCCACCTTATGGCAGAGGCCCTCGAAGCTTTATATCCTGGTGTTAAGCTGGGTATAGGCCCTCCTATTGAGACCGGCTTTTATTATGATGTAGACCTCGGCGATCGAACTATTAGCGACGAAGACCTGACGAAGATTGACGATAAAATGAAAGAGTGGGCCAAAACCAACAGCACCTATATACGCAAAGATATTTCCAAGAAAGAAGCCGTAGCTTACTTTACAGAAAAAGGCGATCAATATAAACTGGAGTTGCTCGAAGGGTTGGATGATGGTAAGATCACTTTTTATACGCAAGGTAATTTTACTGATCTCTGTCGCGGGCCTCATATACCTGCCACCGGCACTATTAAAGCAATTAAGCTCACCAATATTGCCGGAGCTTACTGGCGAGGGAATGAAAAAAACAAAATGCTCACCCGCATTTACGGTGTCACTTTCCCCGCACAAAAAGAACTTGATGAATATCTTGCTTTACTGGAAGAGGCCAAAAAGCGCGATCACCGCAAACTTGGCAAAGAGCTCGAGCTCTTTACTTTCTCTGAGAAAGTAGGCAGCGGCCTGCCTTTATGGTTGCCGAAGGGCGCTATGTTACGCGAGCGGTTGCAGCAATTTCTCCAAAAGGCACAGATCGAAACTGGCTACCTGCCCGTTATAACACCGCATATTGGTAGTAAACAATTATACGTAACATCAGGTCACTGGGAAAAATATGGTAAAGATAGTTTCCGTCCCATAACCACCCCGCAGGAAGGCGAAGAGTTCATGCTAAAACCAATGAATTGCCCGCACCACTGCGAGATATACAAATCATCTCCCCGCTCATACAAAGATCTACCCTTGCGCCTTGCTGAGTTTGGTACCGTATATCGTTATGAGCAGTCGGGCGAGTTGCATGGGCTTACCCGCGTGCGTGGTTTTACTCAGGATGATGCACACCTGTTCTGTATGCCTGAACAGGTAATGAACGAATTTAAAAAGGTAATCGACCTTGTGCTTTATGTATTTGAATCACTTGGCTTTAATGAATATACTGCCCAGGTTTCACTTCGCGATAAAGATGATCGTAGCAAGTATATCGGTTCTGAAGAAAACTGGCAGATAGCTGAGCAGGCCATTATCACAGCTGCTGCTGAGAAAGGATTGAAAACAGTAGTTGAATATGGCGAAGCAGCATTTTATGGGCCTAAGCTCGATTTCATGGTGCGCGATGCTATCGGTCGTAAATGGCAGTTAGGAACGATACAAGTAGATTACAATCTGCCTGAGCGGTTCGAACTAGAGTATGTAGACAGCGATAATAGCAGGAAACGCCCGGTAATGATACACCGTGCACCATTTGGTTCCATGGAGCGGTTTATTGCGGTATTAATAGAGAATTGCGCAGGTAACTTTCCGTTATGGCTTACTCCGTTGCAGGTGAAAGTATTGCCAATAAGCGATAAATACAGTGAATACGCGCACCAGGTGTCTGCAACGCTGAAGAGCGCTGATATCAGGGCCGAAGTTGATGACCGTAACGAAAAAATAGGTAGAAAGATACGCGATACAGAATTAATGAAAACACCTTACATGCTGATAGTAGGAGAGAAAGAAATGAATGATGGCATGGTATCTGTGCGCAAGCACGGTGAAGGAGATAAAGGCGCTGTTTCAATACAAACTTTTGTTGCTGAAATACAAGATATCGTTAAAGAACAGATCAAAGGGAAGAGAAGAGATAACGTTGCGGTGTAAAAAATTATTATAGTACATGAGTAATTGATAACCAAATATTTTATATTTGCTCATTAAATTTTAAAAATCATTAATGCAGAAAAGACCAAAAGGCAAACCATTTTTCAGGCCAAGAGTGCCACAGAATGAACACCGTCTTAATAACGAAATTACAGCACCCGAAGTACGTGTGATAGGTGAGGGGATAGAACCCGGCGTATATCCGCTGGCAGTAGCAATCAAAATGGCAATAGATCAGGAAGTAGACCTGGTAGAAATATCGCCTAATGCCGTTCCGCCTGTATGCCGTGTTATTGACTACAAAAAATTCCTTTACGAGAAAAAGAAAAAGGATAAAGAGCAGAAAGCAAAAGCAAAACAATCTGAAGTAAAAGAGATTCGCTTTACTCCGAATACGGATGATCACGATTTTGACTTCAAAGCCAAGCACGCTGAAAAATTTTTACAGGATGGCAATAAAGTAAAGTGCTATGTTCAGTTCAAAGGTCGTGCTATTATGTTCCAGGAACGTGGAGAATTACTTCTTTTGAAATTTGCTGAGCGCCTCGCTGATTTTGGTGCGCTTGAATCAATGCCTAAAATGGAAGGTCGTCGTATGTTGGCTATGTTTTCTCCAAAAAAGAAAAAATAGTAAGTTTAATCGATTGATAGTAATAGTTTAATAATCAATATTTAACCTTGCCTTGTTATTGAATTGTAAAAAATAATTAAAAATTTTGTAAGGATATAAAAGGATTTGTACCTTTGTACAATTAATTAAAGATATTTTGCTCTTTAGCATAAAGAAGTTTTCATGGTGATAGGGTTTATAGGGGCTGGCCTGTTCTCAGGCTGGCTTTTTTA
>CAIRZD010000029.1 GCA_903882965.1 uncultured Bacteroidota bacterium | reverse complement strand
TGATCTGACCGAGTGGGTGAAACGCCCGCAGATAGGAATGAGTGGGGTAGTGAACATAAAGTGCAATGCCGACGGTACGTTTAAGAGCAGTGTTGATAAATTCTTTAACGAAGAAAAATTAAAAGAGATAGCGGCATTCTGCGGCTCAAAAGCAGGCGATCTGATATTGATACTTGCAGGCGCTGAAACGCGCAGCCGTAAAGCAATGAGCGAGCTACGCCTGGAAATGGGCAACCGTCTCGGGCTGCGCGACCATAGTGTTTATAAGCCTCTTTGGGTAATAGACTTTCCGCTGTTTGAATATGATGAGGAAGGTAATCGCTGGGTGGCAAGGCACCATCCGTTTACATCGCCAAAACCGGAACATATTGAGTGGATGAATGATTTGAGCAAGTATGGGGATATAAAAGCAAACGCTTATGATATTGTGCTTAACGGCACCGAGATAGGTGGTGGTTCTATTCGCATATTCCGGCGTGAGCTGCAGGAGAAAATGTTTGCAGCACTAGGCATGAGCAAGGAAGAAGCGCAAGAGAAATTCGGCTTCCTGATGGGGGCGTTTGAATATGGTGCGCCACCGCACGGTGGTATAGCATTTGGCTTCGACAGGCTCTGCGCACTGCTTGGCGGGCAGGAGAGCATACGTGATTTTATAGCATTCCCTAAAAACAATTCAGGCAGAGATGTGATGCTGGATGCACCATCAGGTATTGATGAGGTGCAAAGAAAGGAGCTGGGGTTATAACTCAAATCCCACGCCCACCACAACACGACTATTATTTGAAACATTAGACACCGGTGTGAAATGGTAGAAGTAGCCGAAGTTTAAAGTGAGGTAGTAGAGGTTGGCATAAATTACTCTTGCCAGGTTGTTGAGTAAAATGCCTGCCTCGTTGTAGCCGTTGGAGGGTACGGAGAAGTGTACATATTGCTGTGCCTGCGGATTGTTTAATGTACCATAAAGTATATTGTATTGCAAGCAGATGTTTGGTGCAGAGCTAAACTTGGTATCAGGTATTTCAAACTTATAGAGCTTCCAGTCGAAATCATGGCGGTAAATGAAACTGGCGAACTGGTCAGTGTAATACTGGTATGGCAACATGGTGAGCAGCCCTCCGAAGGTGTATAAAGAGATAGAAGAGCTTGCATCATAATTATAGCCATTGCCCGCAAATAGTTTGCTTAATGGCAGTGTGCCATTGCTCCATGATTTTCCTCCTTCCAACAGGAAATGCTCGAAGCCGATACGATTGATATGTTTATGCCAAAGCACTGCTGTGACTGCCTGTGTATATGGCTCCAGCATGTTTGCGCCACCTGATATATTGCCGGATGTTACTTTGCCATACCAGATGGGGTACTTACTGCCAAGGCTGTAATAATAACCAAAGAAAGGTGCTGTGCGTTCTGCATAAGCATACCTGAATGCGATGGAAGCTTCATTTGCGGTAAATGTTCTATAGTCGGCACCATCATACAGCAGTACGTATTGATATTTGGGGTTGATCTGTTGTTGCCTGCCGGCAAGTTCCAGGGCCCAGTAGCCTAGTTTTTTCCTGACGGATAAAGCAAGTGTTTTTGTCTCGTCCACGCGTTGCAGAAGGTAAGCATTGAGATAGTTTTTATCCAACTCATTGTTCATTCGTATACGGCCGGGATCGTTGATGTCATCGGTATAACCCGCTTTGAATACAAACTCGCGGTTGCGGTCGGCATATACTTCTGCAAAGCCGCCGTACTTCCAATGTGCATCATTAAACCCATAGCCGGCCCAGCCGCCTACAGAGAGCCATTTTATGAGGTGCTCATTTGTTTGTGCGCCAATCCCAAGCCTTATATTTTCATAGTTGTTGAAGTTAAATAATCTTTTCAGGTCAAAGTCCAGTATACCAACCGGTATTTTGCCTTCAGGGATTTTCGAGAAATACGTCATTGCCCTGTCGAGATGAATTTTTTCGCCAAGGCTATCTATGACTTTGTAAGTAAGCGCTTCTTTTTTATCAAGGGGCTCTGGGCGCACTGTTTGCCATACGGTGTCGCTGAGTTCGTCTACTTTTTGCGCAAGCTTTACGGTGTGTGTTTTATCGAAATGGAAATCTTTATCTTCATCCCATGTTACAGAATCTATGCGGGAATATCCTTTCATGTGATAGGTGATCTGAGACTTGCTGGTTTGCTGTGTGAAGTCAATGATGTAGTTCAGGTGCTTTGGGAACCACCTTTTTTGATTTCCGGTTGTGGGTAATTGCTCGTATTGCTGCTCTATCCTTACATTCATCTTCAGCATAGAATCATTAGCACCTGCAATAATCTGTGATATTGCATAGCCGTCAGAATTGATATAAATTTTCCCCTTCAGTTCATTGGCATTGTGCCCTCTTGGGCTGAAGCTAAGTATCCATACGGTATCTTCACCTTGAAGGATCTCGTCTGTGAGATTGAACCGGTAGTAATCACTATAACCCCTGCTTACCGGATTGTGATAGTCTTTGCCGTTAAGGGTTATATAATCAGTGTAGGCATGGAAGGGTAGTACATCTGTTACTAAACCAGTGAACATTGATTTTTTAAATCCGGAAAATCTTGATGCCAGTACGTCTTCCTGCAAGTGCTGTGGTTTTTTCCAGGTGCGGACGCTGTATGTCTCAGACATAAGCAAATGCTGGTTTTCTATAAAGTCATTAAATTTCTTTTGTTTTATGCTGTCTTCTTCTGCTGTCTTTTGTTTGTGTATGCTGATGTGTAAATTTTTCTTTTTGTCAGGATCAGTTATTGGCAGCCTGTCGAGGTCTACGATCATTTTATAATAAACATGGCATCGGTACCAATCGTATTTATCGGGGTCATTCGCGTTCTTATTTGCGATAGCATTATTAAGTATGCGGCGTATTTTTTCATAAGGGGGTGTGATGGCTATTTCGCTCAAGGTATTGTCTATGGGTTTAAGGTATATGTTGAGGTTTCGGGCGGATAACGTTATTTTTTCGGCTTTGTAGCCCATGCAGGTTACTTCTATCCAGCCCCATTTGCCCGGTGGAACAGTGAATGTTCCATCGAGTTCCGATACTTCACCCTGACCGCTTTCGCCGAATTTTATGGTAGCAAATGGCAGGCTTTGCCCGGACCCTGCATCAAATACTTGCCCTTTTGTTTGCTGTGCACTTAAAAAAGAGTGTACTACCAATAGGCAAATGCTTAAAATGAGGACTCTTTTGTACATATTCAATACTAATTGAAAAATTTACCGAAAATAATGTTTTGTAGTTTTACAATGGTTAGTATCTTTACGCAGATAAAATTATATCATGAAAAACGTTTTTTATTCTATCCTATTGTTTTCGTGTATTTGCATTGGATTTGCTGCATGTACCGGTGGTGCATATAATGCAAGCCCGAGCAGTAATGCCAATTATGTAATAAACCCGCTTACACCGCTTACACAATCCCAATTTACCTGGGGAGTTGGGAGTACTGTTGGTGCTATGGGGGCTGTGATTAATGGTGTTCCATGGGCGACAAATAATGTTTCATGGGGATTGGATACAGGGGCTAATGTGTTGCATGGTATTTTGGGTTCCCAGATCATGTATCTTTATTTGAAGAATGTATATACGGGGAATATATATCCTATGAGCTACCATCAATATAACCAATCCTGCACATGGTCTGACAGTGTTGGGTCAACCTACAATGTGTATCCAAGTTATTATGGTAATTCAGGGGAAGTGTATATAACACTTAATGACAGCTTATCTATACAGGGAATGTTTTATTGTGAAGGAATTACCTCAACCGGACAGATCACAGCTATTAATAATGGCTATTTCAATATTTCAAAAATATAATTTAGTGTCAGCATTGTTATTCACTGCTTGCGCATACTAAAATGAGTATAAAAAATCCCCTGCTATTAGCAGGGGATTTTTTATAGGTGACGGTTGAGGTTGTAATTGTTTTTAAAAGATAAAGCCCATGCATACTTGCACGGGCTTTATCTTTTGTACTAATGTTTTAATTAAGCGATCTCAACTTCAGCACC
>CAIRZD010000028.1 GCA_903882965.1 uncultured Bacteroidota bacterium | reverse complement strand
TTCCAGCCTGCTTTCAGCGTATTGATGTTTGCTTCGGCGATGTCCGGTTTTTTCGCAAATTTCTCTTTGATAAAGTTTATAGTATAATCCATAGACTCATCAAACATCCAGAAAAGAACACCGAGCACGAACATGTTCTTCGAGCGTTCTATCTCTTTCATCCCAAGGCCAGACCCTGCAAGACAATCCTTGGTAAGCTTTGTAACATCCAGCTTGTATACCAGGTAGTTATCAAGACTGTTATCTTCGAGTGGGTTTACACCATCAGCATAACCTGCCAACCCAAGATTTTTTTTGTCAAATCCTGCCGTGTTAGTAATGATAATGCCGCCCTTCTTCAAACGGGGAAGATCTACTTTCAACGCTGCAGCATTCATTGCAACAACAACATCATATTCATCGCCTGGTGTAAATATTTCTTTGCTCCCGAAATGTACCTGAAAACCTGATACGCCAGCGGTAGTACCTATTGGGGCACGGATCTCAGCCGGATACTCAGGGAATGTACTTAGATCGTTTCCTAAAAATGCTGCAGTATCTGTAAACTGGGATCCGGTAAGCTGCATCCCATCGCCCGAGTCACCTGAAAATCTTATCACCACACTATCTGCTTCGATCAGGGTGGTTGCGTGCCCTGATTTTTGTATTAAAGTTGATTCCATTATTGAAAAAATTATGTTTATTAATGGCTTTTACTTCCGTAGAAGTAAATTGGTCTTAACCGGTTAATCGATTGATGGATTCTTGGGTGCAGATTATGCATGCAACGTTTTCTGTTTTACTTCCAGCTCTTCCGGTGTTTCCATATGCGCTTCATCTTTTATGCAGCAATCAACAGGGCATGCTGATGCGCATTGCGGTTCATCATGAAAACCTACACATTCCGTACACTTGTCGGTAACTATATAGTAATAGTCATTCGACAATGCCTCGTGGCCAGCGTCTGCATCACCGCTAATACCGCTTTTTGACACAAAACTTCCGGACAGGGATGTTTTATCGGAGAATCTCCATTCTTCGCCTCCTGCATATATTGCTCCATTTGGGCATTCAGGTTCGCAGGCGCCACAATTAATACATTCATCTGTGATTTTAATTGCCATTGTTTTAGTTTTAAAAAGTATCTAAATTGGATGTGAAAGTATATACGCACAGCGCAAATATTTGTGACAATTATCACTTTAAATTATGACCTTGGTCATAATTTCCCGTTATCAAATGTTGATATTTTGCTCCTTGTAACAGACAGATATGGGACCGTCAGCACTTATACTTTTAATTATCGTTGGTATAGCATTTGCATGTGGTGGTATTTTGATATCAAAAGCTATTGCCAAGACCTCCAAAAACATTAATAAAGGGGAGCCATATGAGTGCGGGATACCCACTACCGGCACATCCTGGATACAATTTAATGTTGGATACTATTTGTTTGCTTTGATCTTTCTTGTTTTTGACGTGGAGCTTGTTTTTATGTATCCATGGGCCGTGGTGGTTAAAAAAATAGGGATGACCGGCCTTATAGAAATAATCATATTTATGTTCATTCTTTTCATGGGTCTATTATACGCATGGAAAAAAGGCGCGTTGAAATGGCTCTAGAGCAGATTAAAGATAAATAGGAGAAAGTAATTATAACATGCAAGAAGTTGATAAAATAATATTCCCCGCACAATTGCATCAAACACCTGATGGAGGAATACTGGTTTCAAAACTTGATGACCTCATTAATTGGGCGCGTGCCAATTCCCTATGGCCTTTGATATTTGGTACAAGTTGCTGTGCTATTGAAATGATGTCTGCCGCTGATGCTAAATATGATTGGTCCCGGTTTGGGTTTGAGGTTGCACGTGCAACACCACGACAGGCTGATCTTATAATTGTTGCAGGTACTATTGTGATGAAAATGGCGCCGGTACTAAAGAGATTATATGACCAGATGCCCGATCCTAAATATGTGATCGCAATGGGCGCCTGTACTATTTCCGGTGGGCCGTTTTTTTATAATACTTATTCGGTTGTAAAAGGTGTAGATCATATTATTCCCGTAGATGTTTATATACCTGGTTGCCCTCCCAGACCGGAAGCCTTGTTGCATGCAATGATCACATTGCAGGAAAAAATAAAGCACGAAACATATTTTGGTAAATCAAAAGAAAAAAGCAAATGACTAGTGAAGAAATAAAACAATCTGTTACTGCACTTTTTTCAGACGTAATTTACGATGAAACGGGTGAATTCCTGAACATCCTTATCAATGCTTCTGAATTACGTCCATTAATGGAATTGCTTTATTCAAAGACCGAATTCAAATTTGATTACCTTTTTTGCCTCACCTGTATCGATTGGAAAACCCATCTTACGATGGTTTATCACCTGTTATCTAAAAAGCATAGGCACAATATCGTAGTGAAGGCTAAAATTGCCGATACAAATAAACCCGAAATAGAAACCGTTTGCGACATATGGAAAACAGCTGATTTTCACGAACGTGAGGTATATGACTTGTTTGGGGTAAAGTTTTTGAACCATCCGGATATGCGCAGAATTCTGCTCGATGAAGATTGGGTAGGATACCCACTGAGAAAAAATTATGCGGACGAAAACATGATCAAATTATGAGTTTGCTGGGAGAAGATATCGTAACCGGAAAAGGTGAATTTGTTATAAACATAGGGCCACAGCATCCTTCTACTCATGGCGTATTACATCTTAAGGTATGGCTTGATGGAGAAACGATAAATAAAATACAACCTCATCTTGGTTATATACACCGCTCCATTGAGAAAATGTCTGAATGTCTTTCCTATCGCAACTTTATATACGTAACCAGCCGTATGGATTATCTCAGTGCACATATTAATAACCAGGCATGCGCATTGGCTGTAGAAAAAGGTTTGCAGATCGAAGCAACACCACGTGGCCGTGTGATAAGGTTATTAATGGCAGAGCTTACAAGATTACAGTCACACCTTTTATGGTGGGGGTGCACCGGCCTCGATTTAGGAGCAGTAACTCCATTCTTTTATGCATTCAGGGAGCGGGAAGCCATAATGGATATTATGGACGAAACGTGTGGCGCAAGACTCACAATGAACTATTGTGTGCCTGGCGGAGTGATGTATGACGTTCATCCTAATTTTCAAAAAAGAGTAAAGGATATTATCGTTCAGTTAAGGTCACGTTTTGACGAATATGACCAGCTACTTACTGGTAATGTGATATTTGAGCAAAGAACAAAAGGAGTAGGGTATTTATCACCTGAAGATGCCGTTTCTTATGGTTGTACAGGTGCCACCGCAAGAGGCTCGGGGGTGAGTTGTGATATACGTAAATGGTTCCCTTACGATGGGTATGAAAACGTACAGTTCAATGAGATACTGGGCAAGACCGGTGACTGTTACGACCGATACATGGTGCGAATGGCTGAAATGAAAGAATCTGTAAACATCATAGAACAACTGATAAACAACATACCGGAAGGAGATTTTCAGGCGAAAACCAAGATGGTGTTGAAATTGGCAAAAGGAGAATACTATCAACGTGTGGAAACAGCACGTGGAGAGCTTGGAGTATATATTGTAAGTGATGGTGCGGCATCCCCATACAGGATAAAATACCGATCACCAAATTTTTCAAACCTTTCAGCACTAGAAGTAATGGCAAAGGGTGCGAAGATAGGTGACTTAGTAGCTATAATGTCTACAATTGATCTTGTAATACCGGATGTGGACAGATAGATGATAAGTGGAAAATGATATGATTTAAATGATAGCGCAACTAATGGAAATGAATAAACAACAAAAATCAGAATATTGAACCTCTTACTAAATATAAGTTTTTCATCACTTGCTCGTTGGATTGATCTTTCTCTGACCAATCTCCTTAATAACTATATGCTGGTGAAGGCCATTGAAATGGTTATTGCAGGTTTATCCTTGCTCGTGTTCCTGGTGCCATTATGTTTCTTCTTAGGGTATATGGAACGAAAAGTAGCAGCATTTATGCAAATACGCCTGGGCCCCAACCGTGTGGGTCCAAAGGGTTCGTTACAGATCGTTGCGGATACGGTGAAGTTGTTGTTAAAAGAGGGCCTTACACCCAATGCATCTGATAAGTTTCTCTTCAACCTTGCACCTGTAATAGTGGTGATAGCATGTATGTTGGTAATGGCGCCAATTGCATTTGCAAAAGATTTTCAATTATGGGATCTAAGTATAGGTGTACTCTACATTTCTTCAGTTTCCTCGATAGGTGTCATAGGTATTCTTATGGCAGGATGGAGCAGCTATAATAAATATTCATTGCTGGGAGCAATGCGCAGTGGTGCACAGATAGTGAGTTATGAACTGTCTGTTGGTTTGTCTATTATATCAATTGTGGTGCTTACAGGTAGTATGCGCATGTCAGACATTGTATTGAGCCAGGAAAATGGCTGGTGGATATTTAAGGGGCATATTCCTGTACTTATATCCTTTATAATATTTATTATAGCATCTACCGCAGAGATAAACCGCGCACCATTCGATCTTGCAGAAGCTGAGCAGGAGCTAACTGCAGGTTTCCATACTGAGTATTCCGGAATGAAATTTGCAATGTTTCTATTGGCAGAATATATTAACCTATTTGTTGTGTCTGCTATTGCAGCAACCTTATTCCTTGGTGGATGGATGCCATTTCATATTGGCCACTGGGAGGCATTTAATCATGTAATGGATTTTCTGCCCTCTTCTATTTGGTTCTTAGGAAAAACATTTGCCATAATATTCATCATCATGCAGTTTCGTTGGACGTTCCCACGCCTGCGTGTTGATCAGTTGCTGAACCTCGAATGGAAATACCTGTTACCTATCAGCATGGTAAATGTATTATTGGTAACGATTATGGCTATAATGGGTTGGCATTTTTAATAATAAACAATTAGTATAATCAGAAAAGAATGTTTTTAAAAGAGTATTTCGGGACAATATACAAATCAGTAAAATCACTGCTCAGTGGCATGAAATTGACCGGGTATTATTTTACGCATCCCCAAGAAATACAAACTGAAGAATATCCTGATAATCGTGCAACATTAAAAATGTTTGATCGGTTCAAGGGTGAAGTAGTAATGCCACACGATGAAAATAATGAGCATCGTTGCACCGGTTGTCAGGCTTGTGAAATAGCCTGCCCGAACGGTACAATCAAAGTAATTACAAAACAGGAAGTACAGGCTGATGGTAAAAAGAAAAAGGCAATAGATGTATTTGTATATCACCTGGAATTGTGTACCATGTGCAATATGTGTGTTACATCGTGTCCCTCTGATGCTATAAAGATGGCTCAGACATTTGAGCATAGCGTGTATGATAAAAAACAACTTAAAAAAGTGTTGAATAAACCTGGTTCAAAAATCATGGAGGGCGTCGAATAATGAATGCATCAACTATCATATTCTACATTTTAGCTGCCACTATTATAAGTGGGGCGCTCCTGGCTGTGACTTCGCGCAAAATATTCCGCTCAGCAGTGTTCCTATTATTTTCACTAATTGGAATAGCCGGACTGTATTTTTTTATCGATTATGAGTTTATTGCTGCAGTACAGATCATAGTTTATGTTGGCGGTATTATTGTGCTCATTATTTTTTCTGTTTTCCTTACACATGGATCAGGAGAAGATATGAAACGACCAACTATTGGAAGGGCTGCATTTGCAGCCTTGGCAGCAATATTTGGCGGTGTACTTACTATGTTTCTGATTAGCCAACATACATTCTTCCCGTCCGGAAAAACGGGCATAGAACCGAGCCCGGAAAATATTGGCTCTCAGATGTTAAGTACTACAGAGCATGGTTATATACTTCCATTCGAGGTCGTAAGCATGCTACTTCTTGCTGCAATGATCGGCTGTATTGTAATCGCTATTAAGATCAAAGTACCTCCACATAAAATATTACCAGAAACCGATGAAGATGGTATTGAAATATTCGATCAAAAACAAACAACATTAGAAAACAAACAAATACAATTATAGATGAATGATATAGGCCTTTTTCATTTTTTATTTTTAAGCTGTGCCTTATTTTTTATTGGCATATACGGTTTCCTTACCCGCAGAAATCTTATCACAATGCTTATGTCGGTAGAGTTGATACTGAATAGCATCAATATCAACTTTGTGGCATTTAACAAGTTTCTATTTCCCGATAAGCTCGATGGACTGTTCTTTACACTTTTCATTATCACCATTGCTGCTGCTGAGGCCGCAGTGGCAATAGCTATTATCATAAACCTGTACCGAAACTATAATACCATAGACGTGGAAGAAGTAAATTCAATGAAATATTAAAATATGCTCAGTACATCATTAATAGTGTTGATCCCATTACTCCCGGTGCTCAGTTTTATATTGATAGCACTTGTGGGTAGAAGATATTTCCCTTCTTCTTGCGGGATATTGGGAACAATATCTTTATCAGTATCATTCCTTCTGGCCGTTACTGTTGCATACGATTACCTTTTTCTTGTTGCGAAGGTCGGGGATACTTATCAGCAAATAATTCCATTAAAAATTAACTGGTTACAGTTTAGTCCCAATGTATCAATAGACATGGGCATACTACTTGATCCTATTTCTGTAATGATGATCGTCATTGTTACTCTGATCTCATTAATGGTTCATTTTTACAGCTTGGGGTATATGAAGGGCGAAGAGCGATATGCTACCTATTATTCCTTTCTGGGCCTGTTTACTTTCTCAATGCTGGGGCTTGTACTCTCATCAAATATCTTCCAGATGTATATTTTCTGGGAATTGGTTGGTGTTTCGTCATACCTACTTATCGGATTTTATTTTGATAAGCCCTCTGCCATAGCTGCGGCTAAGAAAGCATTTATCGTTACCCGTTTTGCAGATCTTGGTTTTCTGGTTGGTATACTGGTACTATCTTTCTACGCAGGTACACTCGATTTTCAAAACCTTATTACAAAGCTCACAACGCCAACCGATCAGCTTCATTCAATTGTCACTACTTCATTTCTCGGTTGCTCAGCACTTACTTGGGGGCTTGTGTTGGTGTTTATTGGTGGTGCTGGCAAGTCGGCTATGTTCCCGTTACACATATGGCTGCCGGATGCCATGGAAGGCCCTACACCGGTTTCAGCGCTTATACATGCCGCAACAATGGTTGTGGCTGGTGTATTTCTTGTAGCAAGGTTATTTCCGATTTACGCTATTTCATGTCCGCCAGCACTTGAAGTAGTAGCATGGGTTGGCGCTGCGTCATCAATTATTGCAGCAATTATTGCCTGCACCCAAACTGATATTAAGAGAGTGCTTGCCTATTCTACAATGTCGCAGATAGGTTATATGATGTTTTCACTCGGAGTTTCCAGCTACGGTGGCGAAAATGGGTTAGGCTATATGGCCTCAATGTTTCATTTATTCACACATGCCATGTTCAAGGCGCTATTATTTCTTGGTGCAGGTGCAGTGATACATTATGTGCATAGCAATGAAATGAAAGATATGGGTGGGCTCAGGAAATTAATGCCAATAACACATATTACGTTCCTGGTAGCATGCCTTGCCATTTCGGGCATTCCTCCATTTTCGGGATTCTTCAGTAAGGAAGAAATATTACATGCTGCTTATCATTCAAACAAAGCCATCTTCGGTATTGCTATATTGACCGCTGCTATTACTGCATTCTATATGTTTCGCCTGTATTTTAATATTTTCTGGAACAAAGAATATCACAAACATAATAATGAACACGATGCACATGGTGAAGGGCCCGGCACCATGCTAATACCGCTTATAATACTTGGTATGATCTCGGTATTTGCAGGGTTTATTCCTTTTGGGAAACTAGTTACATCTGATGGTAAAATTTTGGTCACATCATTTGATATGACTTTTTCTATTGTACCGGTATTATTGGCTACATTAGGTATAATCATTGCATGGTCATTTTATAAAAGAGAAAGCCTTGCTCCACAACGTTTAACCAACAGTATCAGTGGCTTCTACAAAAGCGCTTACAACAAATTTTACATCGATGAAGCATACCTTTTCATTACCAAAAAAATAATTTTCAACCTAATTGGCCGTCCCGCAGCATGGATAGATCGTAATATAGTAGATGCTTTTATGAATCTACTAGCGACAATTACAGGGAATATTTCTTTCCTGATAAGAAAGCTGCAATCAGGAAAGTTACAGTTATATACAGCATACTTTTTTGTAGGCGTAATAAGTTTTGTATTGATATTTATTTATTGGTGGACATAAAAACATACAATTATGATTACTGAACAAATACACAATTCACTAAAGCATGCTGCACAGGATTTGATTCTGGCAGAAATAGAATTGAATCGCCCCCACGAAGATGTGGTAACGCTTTCAGCTTGTCAGTCTGTACGTACATCAATGAAAAAAATGATGCACCTGTATTTGACAGCGAATGATATTAATAACGACGACAAAATGAGCATTGGAGAGTTAATGACTGCTTGTATCAGTGCGAATGAATCATTTTCGGGTATTGATATTTCAAACATTGAATGTAAAGGAATGGCTCATGAAAAGTGCGAAGGGAAGTATTGTCTTTCTATCGAAAATGTGAGTTGTTGCCTTGCTGCTACAAAAGAGCTAAAAGACATAGTATGGTTTGAGTTAAAGGTTAAATAATGAAATATTCAAAATGATAAACTTATCTGTACTTCTAATAATCCCGCTTATTACTGCATTAGTAGTTTTACTTTGCAGTAACCCCATTCAGGTGCGTGCCACCGCGCTAACAGGTGCCATCATACAGCTTACCTATAGTTCATTAATACTGTATGATTTTATTTCACAAAGGGCGATTGGTAATACTGCTCAGATGCTTTATGAGTCGCATCATAGCTGGTTTAGTAGTTTAAATATTGAATATTATGTGGGAGTAGACGGAATATCAATAGCCATGATAATGCTTACAGCAGTTGTAGTTTTGACAGGTATCCTTATTTCGTGGAATGTTACTAAACTAACAAAGGAATTCTTCTTTCTAATTCTTTTGCTTAGCGTTGGCGCATATGGTTTTTTCATTTCGCTCGATTTGTTTGCGATGTTTTTCTTTCTTGAAGTTGCCGTAATACCTAAGTTCTTACTAATTGGAATATGGGGAAGTGGCAAAAAAGAATACAGCGCCATGAAACTTGCACTTATGCTTATGGGCGGCTCTGCCTTGGTACTTATTGGATTGCTTTGTCTTTATTTTAATACGGATACGGGCGGCGGTACACACACTTTCAACCTGATATCTATAGCTCATATGCACATCCCTATAGAAGCCCAGCAATTCATATTCCCACTGATGTTTGTTGGATTTGGTGTGTTTACTGCCATTTTCCCATTCCACACCTGGGCTCCTGACGGACATTCGTCTGCACCTACGGCAGCATCTATGTTTCTTGCAGGTATATCTATGAAGTTAGGAGGTTATGGCTGTCTTCGTGCTGCTACTTATCTTATGCCTGAAGCAGCACATATATATTCACCATGGATAATAGGGTTGTCAACTATAGCTATCATATATGGTGCTTTCGCTACTCTTATGCAAACCGATCTAAAATATATCAACGCATATTCTTCAGTCAGCCATTGTGGTTTTGTGTTATTTGGTATTGGCATGCTTACCAAAACTGCTCTCACCGGTGCTGTAATGCAAATGGTGTCTCATGGATTAATGACTGCCCTTTTCTTTGCCGCTATAGGTATGATCTATGAGCGAACACATACACGCCAGATAGCTCAATTAGGTGGGTTGTTAAAAACTATCCCGTTTATTATTACAGTATTTGTACTTGCAGGCCTTTGCTCACTGGGCTTACCCGGCCTTAGCGGTTTCGTGGCTGAGATGACCATATTTATGGGCGCATGGCAGAATCCTGACAATTTTTACCGAATAGCAACCGTACTTGCTTGTGCATCCATTGTGGTAACTGCTGTATATATATTGCGGGCTGTTGGGTCTTCTGTTATGGGGCCTATTAAAAACGAGGCATACAGAAATTTTGGTGATGCAACATGGAATGAAAAGTTGGCATCCATAACTCTGATCATTTGTATAATGGCAATAGGCATCGCTCCATTTTGGTTGAATAATTTGGTGTCCCCGGATACACAATTGATTATGGAAAATATTGCAAGAAGTGTCGGGAAATAAGTAAAATAGATTTTTAGATTTTTTTGAACGTATAATATGGGAACAGATTTTTTACTAATAATGAAATCGGAGGTAAGTCTTACGCTTATAGTCTTCTTTTTGCTGTTTCTTAAAATATGGGATGGAGTAAAATCTAATATCACTTTACTCAATATTGTCAATATAATATTGTTCTTCAACCTTCTTTTTGGATTGTTTTTTAATACAGAAGGCATGCTGTTTAACGGTATGTTTTATACCAACAATACATTATTTCTTGAGAAAAGCATACTTAACCTCGGTACGTTCATCATTTCCCTACAGGCATTCGATTGGTTGAAAGATCATAAGCATCTGCTTGAATTTTATATACTTCTTTTATGCACTCTTTTGGGTATGGATTTTATGATCTCCAGTGATAATTTTCTTATGTTCTACCTTGGCTTAGAGCTATCCACAATACCACTTGCGGCACTTTGTAATTACGATCTCCAAAAGGTTCGGTCTTCAGAGTCTGCTGTAAAAATGATATTATCCTCTGCATTTGCCTCTTGTATTTTATTGTTTGGTATCTCATTCCTTTACGGCACCACCGGTACACTTGATTTTAAAGAAATGGCACCATTGCTCACGGCAAATAAACTCCAGTTATTCGCGTTCATCCTGACATTTACCGGGTTTGCATTCAAATTATCAGCAGTTCCATTTCATTTATGGACTGCGGATGTGTATGAAGGGGCACCCACCTCCGTTACAGCTTATTTGTCTGTCATTTCCAAGAGTTCTATCGTATTCATATTCATCACTGTATTGTTCCGGTTATTTCATAATTACGATGCTACTTGGCACAATATGCTCTATCTTACAATACTTCTTACCATTATCATCGGTAACCTGTTTGCAATAAGACAAGACAACATAAAGCGTTTCCTTGCCTTTTCATCTATAACACAGGTAGGCTATATATTGCTTGGTATCTCATCAGGCACAGCTATTGGTGCTTCAGCAGCAATTTTCTTTTTAATTGTTTATACTTTCTCCAACCTGGGGGCTTTTGGTGTCGTTTCTTTAGTATCTGAAAAGACCGGAAAAGAAAATATCAGCGACTACAAAGGCTTTTATACCAATAATAAATTTGCTTCGTGGGTGATGGCTATATGCCTATTTTCGTTGGCAGGTATTCCACCAACGGCGGGGTTTTTCGGCAAAATGTTTCTTGTTACTGCCGGTGCAGCCCAAGAGCACTACCTACTCATCAGTATTGCAGTGATGAATATGGTTGTATCTCTGTTTTACTATCTGCGTGTAATTAAAGCTATTTTCATTGATGAAAATGAAAAGCCCATTGCAAAACTCACAGGCAGTGCGTCCCTTCGTATTGCTCTTGTAATATGCATCACCGGTGCTATTACTATGGGCTTCGCCAGTGGGTTATTTGAATATATTAATACACTAACAGGGAAATAATATGGCACTCAACCCCAATCATACATTTGAAGATCTTGGAGATAAGAAATGCTCCATAGTGGAGAAGAACTGTACCCCTGATCGTGCTGATTTCTTAAACAAATTACTTACTCATAATGGCTTTGAAGTAGTGGTTGTGAAAAGTCCACCACCTAAGGCTGCAAAACCTGCCACACCCATCGCAGAGAGCGCAAATGCAGATGTTCCGGTAGGTGTAGAAACCTCACCACCATTAGACACTTATTCGGTAGGTGTTACTGATCTTACATTTAATCCTGCTAACGCCGTTTTTAATAGGGATTTGAAAACACCTAAAGGTGATGTAGTAACAAGCGCATACTGGAAACAACTGGAATCCACACCTAAAATAGATGAATGGTATTGGAAGAGGTGATCACATTTACGACAAAGTATTTTCTATAGCTTCGATCGCATTAGATATCTCCTTTTCAATTTCTTTGAATTCCAGCAGGGTCATTTTATCCACAAATATCCACCCACCAAATTCCTTTTTATATACCATAGGAAATTTTATACTATCGCCCTGTACAGATATCATAAAAATATTCACATTCGCTGCCAGACTCTGCCGCTCCATTAGTAGTGGCAATCCGTTTATTGTTTCTTTGTAGCCATCCATCTTCCAAAATTACAAATTACGACGCAATTTGTATTGATATTCTTGTACGCATGGTCCCTACAAACCTTGCAGGTGATAGGATGTATACTTTCTTTCAAACCTGATAGCCGTCATAATTCTCGGGAGTAATAGCAGGTACTTTTGCTAAGAATATTATTCAGATTATTCAACCATAAAACTGAACCTGATGAAGGAGAATATTAAGATTATGGATGGCAATGAAGCAGCCGCTTACATTGCATATAAAACAAGTGAAGTTTGTGCGATATACCCCATTACACCATCATCTACAATGGGTGAACTGTGCGATGAATGGTCGGCCGAAAACAGGAAGAATGTCTTTGGTGCAATACCATGTATTATGGAGATGCAAAGTGAAGCCGGTGCAGCTGGCGCTGTACACGGGGCATTGCAAGGTGGCGCATTGTCTTCAACATTTACCTGCTCGCAAGGGTTATTGCTCATGATACCCAATATGTATAAAATTGCAGGCGAGCATATACCCACTGTTTTTCAGATTGCAGCAAGGGCTCTGGCTACACATGCGCTTTCTATTTTTGGAGACCACTCTGATGTCATGGCTGTCCGCCAAACCGGCTGGGCAATGCTTTTCGGAAAAAACGCTCAGGAAGTCATGGATATGGCACTCATAGCACAAGCTGCAACATTAAAATCAAAGATCCCTTTCCTCAATATTTTTGATGGTTTTAGAACGTCTCACGAGCTCACAAAAGTTAATGTTATTCCTGATGAAGTGATACTGGAGATGATAGATGAAGATGACATTATTACACACCGCAAGCGTTCAATGTCTACAGAAGACCCTTCAATACGAGGTACTGCACAAAACCCCGATGTATTCTTTCAGAGTCGCGAGGCTGGCAACCAATTCTATCTAAACGTTCCAGGGATTATTACAAGGATGATGAGAAAATTCAAAGAGCTTACCGGTCGGGAATATAAAATTTACGAATACTATGGCCATGAGAACCCTGATCATATGATCGTCATTATGGGCTCCGGTGCAAATACAGTTGAGGAAACGGTTGACTATCTAAACAACAAAGGCGAAAAAACAGGGTGCCTGTATGTGCGCCTATACCGCCCGTTTGAAGTAAAGGATTTTATAGATGCAATCCCAAAATCTGTAAAGAAGATATCAGTACTCGATCGTTGTAAAGACCCCGGTAGCATTGGCGAGCCATTATACATGGATGTTGTTAACGCACTTATAGAAGGATGGAGCGGTGAAATACCAAAGGTGGTAGGTGGTCGTTATGGTCTCGCATCTAAGGAGTTTAACCCCGCGATGGTAAAAGGCATCTTCGACGATCTGAAAAAAGATAATACAAAAAATCATTTTACAATAGGAATTGAGGATGATGTTACACATTTAAGCATCAACTACAACAAGGCCTTTGCACTTGAAAAACAGCATCTTTTCCGCGGCCTCTTTTTTGGTTTAGGTGCAGATGGTACTGTAAGCGCCAATAAAAATTCTATTAAGATCATTGGCGAAACAACAGACAATTATGTGCAGGGGTATTTTGTTTATGATTCTAAAAAATCCGGCTCACTCACCGTTTCTCACTTGAGGTTTGGGAAAAAACCAATTCGCTCCTGTTATATTGTAAACTCCGCTAATTTTATTGCATGCCATAACTACAATTTTCTTAACAAATACGACATACTGAAAGATGCTGAAAACGGAGCAACATTTTTATTGAATGCACCGTTTGAAACTACAGATGTATGGGCTCATTTACCACATAAAATACAAGAGGAGATAATTGAAAAGAAATTGAAATTCTATGTAATCAATGCATCCAGAGTAGCACGGGATGCAGGAATGGGCTCAAGAATAAATACTATACTTCAAACATGTTTCTTTGCTATTTCAGGGATACTGCCTAAAGACGATGCCATCAAAAGAATAAAAGATGCTATTAAAAAAACATATTCGGATAAAGGAGAGAAGGTAGTCATGAAAAACTATGCTGCTGTTGATGAAGCTATTGCAAACTTGCATGAGATCAATTACAGCAAATTAGCCCCGGGAAATATCGAGTACGAAAAAATCGTTCCGGATGAAGCCCCTGATTTTGTAAAAAATGTACTGGCTAAAATCATGACTTTTGAAGGAGATAATTTACCTGTAAGTTCATTTCCTTTAGATGGAGTTTATCCGGTTGCAACCACGAAATGGGAAAAAAGAAACATTGCTGAAGCAGTTCCTGTATGGGATGCCGATTTGTGCTCACAATGCGGGAAGTGTTTTATTATTTGCCCACATGCGGCCATTCGCTGTAAAGTATATGGTAAAGATG
Organism: uncultured Bacteroidota bacterium; assembly: GCA_903882965.1. Lineage (GTDB taxonomy): Bacteria > Bacteroidota > Bacteroidia > Chitinophagales > Chitinophagaceae > Nemorincola. The sequence goes on along the minus strand of CAIRZD010000028.1, from coordinate 3,931 downwards.
CACTTCTCACAGCTCCGTCATCGTTCATGCATACTGATCCTATAGGAAAAGAATTTGACAAAACCGCAGAGGCCTATACACTTCAAGTATCAGTAGAAGATTGTACAGGTTGCAAGCTATGCGTGGAATATTGCCCGGTAGAAAGCAAAACAAATCCAGGGCATAAAGCAATAAACATGCAGGCGCAAATACCGCTAAAGGAAGCTGAAATTAAAAACTGGGATTTCTTTCTTAGCTTGCCGGAGATAGATCGTACACGTGTAAACAGGAATACAGTAAAGGGTTCGCAGTTCTTACAGCCATTATTCGAATTCTCAGGTGCCTGCTCAGGTTGTGGCGAAACACCATATCTGAAATTACTCACACAGTTATACGGAGATCGCATGGTCGTAGCCAATGCCACAGGATGCTCTTCAATATTCGGGGGTAATTTGCCAAGCACACCATGGTCTGAAAATAATGAAGGGTGCGGTCCTGCCTGGGCTAACTCATTGTTTGAGGATAACGCAGAATTTGGATTAGGTATTAAGTTGGCTTACGATAAGAAGACAGATATCGCAAAGATTATCCTCCATAATATGCGAAATGTAATTGGTGAAAGTTTCGTAGACCAGGTGCTTTCTACGGATCAGAGTAATGAAACCGGTATTATAGAACAGCGTGAGCATGTAAAAGAGATTCGCAGAAGAATTGCCACAATCAATAGCTTTGATGCCAAGCAATTAAATGTAATTGCTGACTATTTAGTAAAGAAATCTCATTGGATAATAGGCGGCGACGGGTGGGCTTATGACATTGGTTTTGGAGGCTTGGATCACGTACTTTCCACCGGTGAAAAAGTTAATATTCTTGTGCTTGATACCGAAGTATATTCCAATACAGGTGGGCAAAAATCAAAATCAACACCCATAGGTGCAAGTGCTAAATTCTCCGTCAATGGCAAACCAACAGGCAAAAAAGACCTCGCTTTACAAGCCATAGCACACGGCTCCGCTTTTGTAGGACAGATCGCATTAGGAGCCAACGATGCACACGCATTAAAGACATTGCAGGAAGCTGAAGCTTTCCCCGGTACATCATTGGTTATAGCATACAGCCATTGCATAGCACACGGCTACGATATGATGTATGGTGCTCAGCACCAACAAAACGCTGTAAAATCTGGATACTGGCCTTTATTCCGCTACAATCCTTTAAAAGCTAAAGGTGAGCGTTTCTCACTCGATAGCAAGGACGCCGTATTGCCGCTCAAAAATTTCATGTATGATGAGACCCGCTTTAGCATCCTTGAACGTCAAAATCCAGAGCATGCAAGTGAATTATTGGAAGGAGCGCAGGAAGGTGTACTTGAGCATTGGGGGAAATTACTGGCACTGAAAGCATTATAATAATATCTTCCTATTGATTATTGTGATCAATGCTTTATTCCGCTTCTTCTTTTGATCTCTTTATTGATTAGTTGGGATTCTCTGCTTGTTTGCCCGGTTACTGATGTATTTTCTTCAGCGCGGCGCATTAAGTACGGGATAACATCCAATACAGGCCCATAGGGTAAATATTTTGAAACATTATAACCTTCATGAGCAAGGTTGAAAGATATGTTATCGCCCATACCATATAATTGAGAAAAATAAACACTAGCATTACCAGCAGAAATCGCATGCTCTCGCATATAATTAACTGCATCTAGGCAACTTTTTTCATTATGGGTTCCAATGAACAAAGAGAGCTTATCAAGATTTTGTAAGCAAAATATTACCGCGTCATCATAATCACGATCTGTACTTTCCTTATTGGGTTGTATAGGATCTGTATATCCTTTTTCTTTAGCACGAGCTCTTTCTTTTTCCATGTAAGCACCCCGTACAAGCTTTGCCCCAAGAATATATCCTTTTGAAACTGCAATTTGACAGGCTTCTTTAAGGAATTCAAGTGTGCCACAACTATATAACTGATATGTATTGAAAATGAATGCCCTTTCTTTATTGAATTTCTCCATCATTTTCTCTGTCAGCTCATTTACAGGTTCAACAATCCAGGTCTCCTCGGCATCAATCAATATCATTACTTTATTTTCATAGGCAGCATTGCAAACTCTATCTATACGTTCATGTACTCTTAACCATTCTGATTTTTCATCTTCAGAAAGCTTTTCATGTCCATTAATTTTCTCCAATAACCCAAATCGTGCAAATCCGGTAACCTTAAGGCTTACAAAAGGGATATTCCTTTTTGCCCCTGCAAAAACTATTGCTTTAATAAATTCATTAGTTGCTTTATCAAATTCAATTTCATTTTCCTTACCCTCAACACCATAATCAAGTATAACACCAACATTATCCATACCATAACCATAATTATTAAAACTAAACCTCATCATAAAAATCTTTTTTTTTACTCAATATTTTTTTAAATATTTTTAACCCTCGGAAATCTTTAATCCATATCAGCAATAACATAAAAGAACCCCGCAATCAAAAACACGTTATCATCCATATCATCAGCATTCATGATTGTCATAGTGTCGCCTGCCGAATGATGGTAAGTAAAATAATGATCATCAGTCGGAGTATCAGTAACTAAATTTCTCATCACCGGAATCCCCTAAAACTTAAACACCCCCCCCACATACCTCCTAATAAAGCGGTACAGTATCAGACATAAACCCGTCCGCATCCTTTGCAGTTCCCATTCCATACTTCACAAAATACTTACTCAAAACATTTTAAACCTTCCATAAAAACCAATAACATTACAATCTCCAAACCCTCCTAACTTCCAGAGAACCCCAACCCATAAGGCTTTGTCGAGCCCTCGTCGCTTTCAAAAGCCAAAATATGGTCCCTCAAATCGTGTTTATCGTGGTACTAAACAGCGCCATTGTTAACCTTCCCAATTAACCTCAAAAAACTCACCTCTCCCTCTTCTTCCCCGCTCCAAGTTACAAATCTAATCGTTCTCTTCGGCCTCAACCCCAACTCGATCAAGGTCCTGACCGCCTCAAAACAGGTCACAAATCCTCCGCCTAAAATTAATTTACCCAATCCTACCATCGTCATTTGCCCCAGTTTAATACCCTGTATCCCACGAGTCAATATGCCCCCCGATAACAATCACTTCATTTGGGTATTTCCACCCTTCGATCTCGGCTACCAAATTATTTGAGTTCGCGTGCGGTCTAAAATAGCTCTCCATCTCGAGCAGCAATTCAATCGTCTAGCCCCTGTCTTGCATCCTTTAAAACATCTCGGCGTCTTCTAGAGAAATCGCGGCCGCAGGTATTTTTGGGAAGCTTTCGTTGTAATGAGTAACTCCTGTGTGCGGCGAGTCGATTGAGTAGGGCGTCACACTTCTGATTAAGCAGGCGCTGAAAATTAAGTTAAGCTAATTACGCAGCGCCAAATTGGGCAACTTTTGCCGGGCCTTCAGAACGAAATTAGACGTTGTATGAGTAGTTTTGCCAAGGGACGTTGAGTAAAACTATTTTTCCTTTGCACTTGGGTTTACTCAAGGATTTTTACCTTTTCAACTGATAAATCTTGGTAGCCATTTGCGACAAAAACTTCGGCTTGAACTCGCCCAGGAACGCTTCTTCCTAAACCGATTAAATTAATTTTAAACGGCTCTGGTCTTGGCTTCAAAAGGGTCAACGACTCCTTTCCTCTGATCCACGCGGTGAAATTTGTAACAGGCTTGAATTCATAATTGGGTATTTACTTCTAATCGAACATTTTCTAACTTTAAACTTCTAGCTTCTAATTCTAACTCTTTGATTGCCATTTCCAGGGTTAAACTCCCCCATCTTCTGTTGCCAAAAGTGTCAGAAATATAGGCTAATCTTTTGTATGCTTGATGATGAAGCTTGCTTTAAATTATGGGGAGTAAATTTACCTTGAATTTTATTTTAAAGCATTGTAAATTTTCTGAATAT
>CAIRZD010000027.1 GCA_903882965.1 uncultured Bacteroidota bacterium | reverse complement strand
GCTTGAAGTTATTCGACTAAACAAACGTTCTGAAATTCGGAATTCTGAACCTTGTTCTGAATGTCATTCATTTCTTGAGAAGTGTATGAAGAAATATGGATTGATTAGTGTAAGTTATTCAATTAATCCTGAAAATATGCCTTGTAACTAGAACAAAATACTAAATAAAGTAGAAATTACATATGTTAATGCAACTGCAATGCCAGCAAGTACAGATGCACCCATATATGAAACTACACCGCCTGAAGTATACATATTCGGAATATACTGTAAAAAGAGATTACGCGGTACAGGTAAAGAAATAATCATTGCTGCAAGAAAAAAAGAAAAATATGTAAAAAGACTTTTAAAAGCATACTTCATCATAGCAAATGTTTGATGTTGTTGAACAGTTTTTACATTTGGAGAAGCATTGCTACTGGGAGAAAGTGCAATAAACGGATCAATGCCGCCAGTAACAATAGGTGAAAAAGTAGTTGACTGCGGGAGAGAAGGGTTTTGAACAGGTCCACTGTTTGCAAATAATTCACTTAAATCGGTAGCTCCGTCGGACATTTATTCTTATATATGTTTTCACATTTGTTTGTTATGCGCATTATCCATTGAGTTTTGAGGTACATTTATTGGAAATCGTTTGGTATTGAGTAGTAACCCACCAATTTGGAGTAGAAATACAGGTTAGAGCACCAAGTGGATTAGGACTTTGTGCAATACCACCATCATACTGTATTTTCGTATTCCGACTTTCCGATCCTGCTCGAACTTTATTTGTAAAAGAAGATGCTGATGGCATTATTTAGTCTTCTTTCCAGGAATTAGTTTACGTTTCTTTGGCGGAGGTACGATTTTCTCCTTGATTTCGTCAAAATGTTGACGCGCTTGTTCGATTGTTAAACCCCTGTATGCCAGTTCCAGTTTCAATTTGAGGAGGTTGTCCATAATTTGAGGTGGGAACATTTCTTACAGCATTATTCCACGTACGTGGTACAAATTCTATTTTTTGTACTTCTTCAACTGTTCCGTAACCTGTATATAAAAAGAAACTAAATGAACCAATAACAATTACAAAAATAATTAGATTAAACCACCATGCAAATATATTTTCACGAACAGATTTTACCCAAAGAAGATTATTTTCAATTCGTGAAAGACTTTGTTCAACAAGATGTCCAGACATTACAAAATTTACTGAAATTATAATTCTGGTAAAAGCGTAAAGGGATGTCTCTTAAATATGGGCTTCCATTAATTTTTGGTAGTATAGGTACATTCTTTATAGCAAATATGTTTGAAGAAGCTCCAGATGTTGATATTGCAGATTTAGCGCCTATCGATGTAGTTCCCATGTTAGATGATACATCAATAAAGGTTGAAAAACCTATAGATACTCAGCATGATACTTATCACATGCCTGCACCAGCACCAGTTTTTCATGCACATGTATACCATCCTCCAGCATTTGCAACTCCGCCCCCAGCACCAGCACCTGTTTTTCATGCACATGTATACCATCCTCCAGTATTTGCAACTCCGCCCCCAGCACCAGAACACGATGAAGTTATTCCTCCTGTAATAAAACCAAAACCTTTACCAGTCTCTAAACCGCTCAAACCTAGTTCTGCTGAAACAACCGATCCTATGACTATAGAAGAAGCACTTTCTCAAAAACCCGAACTTGGTCCTAAAGCGAAAGCTGCAAGTGAAAATGCTGCCGCTGAAGTAAAAGTTGCTGCAAATAAACGTGCTGAAGAATTGCGTCCAAACGGATTGATTATAACTAAACCTATACCCAATCCTCATTTTGTCAATGCCCCACCCCGTCGCGTCCTTTCACCTACTACCCCTAAAGCAAAAGTTGAAAGTGAAAATACTGCCGCTAAAGAATTGCGTCCAAACGGATTAATT
>CAIRZD010000026.1 GCA_903882965.1 uncultured Bacteroidota bacterium | reverse complement strand
CGGCTTGGTATTACACTTTGGTTTCCGGGTCGAGTTGCGGCAGCTTGAGCAGCTAAGGCTGGATCATTTCGGCTTGGGAACGGACTTTGTGTTTCATCAAACTTTTCGCTATCACTTTCGCTTGAAGTTAAATGTTCTTCAGCTTCCTGTCTTGACCAATGATATTTTCTCATTAGTTGTTGAATGCGCTTCTCGTCAGTATCATAATCGCCAGTATAAGCAGCTTCATCAGTCTTTTTTGAATTATGTTGTAGCGGATCTCGCTGACTATCGTGCGAACTTTCTTCCATCTCATCTTGCATGTCGCTATCATCACTGCGACGCGAAAACATATCGCTAACTTTATCGCCTATTTTGTCACCAATGTAAGCACCAGCTGGTGCTGTAATAAATGATAATGGATTTTCAGGTCCCAAAGCCACTAATTCGCCGGCTGCAGCACCGAGGCTCTTACCTATAATTCCTTCTTCAGTTGGTTGATTTTTTTTAACAAGTTTATTTTTTATTTTATCTTGCAATTTAGGTAATATATTATTTAAAAAATGGTCAGATATCTTAGTGCCTAATTTTTCGCCATAATGTGCGCCAATTTTTGCAAAATGCGGTGCTAGCGGATCTTCTGGACCGCCGGCAATGAATTCGCCAGCCAACTTACCAAGATGCTGTCCAATGGGTCCTTCATTAGTTGGAATAGGCCATTGGCTTGGAGCCTCTGTATGTGGGTCTTTACTTCCGACTCTAGTCGCTAATTCTGCCTTAGCTTCTGCCGGAGTACATTTCCAATTACCAGGCGCTCCGCTTGCAACTTTTTCTAAATAAGCAGTATTGTATCCAGATAAATTAGATGTTTTAGGTTGAGTTCTGACATTTTGTTCAGTTTCATACATGGCATCTTTGCCAATACCAGCAATTTGTTTTATTCTATGTAGTTCGTAATTGCTTTCCGATAAAGATTCGTCTTCATCGTCATCAGACATCATGTCACTAATTTTATCTCCAATATGTCCGCCAAGTGCCGAGCCTGCTGCCGCACCTGCAACAGGTTGTCCCATTCTGGATCCTGCTATTCCGCCTATAACTTCTCCGGCTGTTGATCCAATAGTTTTGCCCATATCAGTTTCGTCAGTTTGTTCTGTGTCATAATCTTTGGCTAACTCATCGTGAATGATTTGAAGCATTTCTTCTATATCATCTTTATGATATCCTGCGTCAATCATAAGGTTATCAACTTTTTCATGTATTTGGTCTGAAACAAATTTTTCTACATTTGTTTTTGGATTGGCATAAACATTATAAATGTCAACATCACCGCGAGCAATGTCTTGTAATAAAATATCTACTTCGCTCATACCAGATTCTTTTAATACTGCCACTCCAGCCAATTTGCGAATGCTTTCCATTTCAAAGTTATCCTCACTCATCTCATTTTCTGCCACTGGGGGCTGAGGTGGTGCTGGTGGCTGAGGTGGTGCTGGTGGTTGTGCTGTAGCGTTTGGATCTTCAATGCTTGAGTCGTCAGTGGGGCTATTCCAAAAATCTTCTGGGGGAGGTGTAGGAGATGTTTTAATTTTTCCAATAACTTCTGCTATATCAGGATTGTCTTTTAATTCTTCTAAGCGAGCTAGTATAATTTTACGCCCGTCTGCATCAGCATTTTCTTCGGCCAATTCTTCTAAACGATCAAATAATTCGTCGTCGCCCAACAAATTATATAATTGTTCTGTGGCATTAGTAGCATCGGCACCAACTGGCAATTCTTTGCTTAGTAATTTTACTAAATCATTTTGTTTTTCTTTAGTATCGGGTATTTCCCAAGTACCTTCAGTAATAAGATTAGCCCAATCTTCAAATATGTTAGCTTCTTTCATAGCGTTTTCCTTTTGTAATTTTGCCAGCAACGGCAGTGCTTGTTCAATACGACTGTCAATGTTTTGTTCTATAAACATGTGACGTAAATCTTCAATTATAACATCTTCATCAGTAAGAGCAGCCGGATCCCAACTCTCAAAATACTTGGCATATCCACGACTTGTGCCTAAACTTTTTAAATTATTTTGTAGCGTTTCATAATAATGTGTTGCTTGTTCTACTAATTGTTGTGTTTCACCTTCAAAGATTTTTCCTTGATTAGCTCGACGAAAACGACTTAACAAATTCATTTCACTTACAACAGTAACAATATGTTGGCCTCGAATATCATAAGGTTT
>CAIRZD010000025.1 GCA_903882965.1 uncultured Bacteroidota bacterium | reverse complement strand
CGTTCTTAACCAAAGGTATGGCCGCTATTCAGGCAAAAAAGTTTCGGATAGTTGTGGTGTAGGTATAAAACATCTTGAAAAATAATACCAGTTTTAGAGGATGTGTCTAGAAAAAAGGAGTAAAAGTGTTCGATTATTTTCTTAGGTGGGAATAAGCTAACAAATGGATTTGAAGGGCTATAATTACTAATACATGAATCAGGTTGAATACTACTCATGTAATGCTCAACATTGAAAATCTTATTTTTTATTATCATCGCATTTGATACAATCCAATATTTAATATGAATGGAATCAATATAAAAATCAAAATCCCCCTTATTTTCAGCCAAAATTCTATAATATACTCCAAACATATTTGGAGGAGTAAAGTCATAGTCAACTATATAAGACGCATTATTGATATTTGCAGCTAGCTTTGGCTTGTCTTTTAAGTTAAAATTGTAAATCGCCCAAATCCCACCCAATATAATTGCAATAACCTCAAAAATATTTTTTAGGAATTCAGCTACTTCAACAACATTCTTTAAGGATCTTTTCTTTTTGAAAGTATAATTAACTTTCATAGCACAATCATTGGGGGATTTAATAAAAAAATGAAGTGATAATTTCTAAAAATTACCACTTCAACTTTATGAGAAAACAATCATGTTGAATTCGGTTCACCATTTTTGTTCGTCATTAATAAAATACTCTTCAGCATTTTCAGACAGGGAGCTTTCATAATTAGCTTTAATAATCCCAATTCTATCGTCGCGTCTATTAGATTTGAAATTATTCGCCATATAAAGTGACGCCATAGACGTAAATCTAGGGGGGTGCCCAGTACCACCAGAGCCTCCAGTACCACCAGAGCCACCAGTACCACCTCCACTGCCAGTACCACCTCCACTGCCAGTACCACCGCCGCCGCCAGTACCACCAGTACCGCCTTGGGCAAAAGCAGAACTACCTAAAATGCATAATGCAATTGTCGAAACCCAAAATATCTTTTTCATGTGCTTGAATTTTACTCTAAATTAATTTAAATCAATTACTTTATAATAAAGATAAATGTTAAATAAACTATAAAGTAAAAAAAATGTGTTGCAAACGAAAAGACCTTTGTTTCTGTCGCCGGCGAATTTCGCTTTTCATGAATTTGTTGAAAAAATTTGCCGCCCTTGCCGCGTCTATACTTTCATGGACTGGTCAGCAATCAGGGTACAAAACCCCAATAAAATAATAAACACATCAAATTTTCTTGCTTTTAGCTTGCAAAAAAACAGGTGCATACACTATATCCATTCCCTCCCGCCACCTCATTAATTTTACACAAGTTCATTGAAATATTGGAAACACCCCCCACAGCCATCACTCGCTCACCCGCTCCAAGCCTGCCCTGAGCGAAGTCGAAGGGGAGAGGTCTCTATACATCTTGATAGTACATATACGCAATATGCAAAATAAGAAAATCTACAGTAAATCCGCAGTAAACTCATTTTTAAGACATACGCATATTAAGATAATTATTACATAATGAAACACAATTACCCTACATCACAATGTGCAAAACAAAAACAGAAAATGAATTACCTTTGCCGACTTTAACTAAAACCAATAGATGATCCTGCCGGTAGTTGCTTATGGTAGCCCCATATTGCGTAAAGTATGCGATGATATAACCCCCGATTACCCGGAGCTTAAAAAGCTGCTCGCTGATATGTGGGAAACCCTCTACAACAGTAATGGGGTAGGCATTGCCGCGCCGCAGATCAATAAGCCCATTCGCCTCTTTGTAATAGACACCATACAGGTAGTTGAAGATTTTAATGATGAAGACAAAAGGAAGTACCCCGGTGAAAAAGCCATAAAGCAGGTATTTATCAATGCCCGCAAAATAGAAGATACCGGCGATCTGTGGGCTTATAACGAAGGCTGCCTCAGCATCCCCAAGGTGCGGGAAGATATACAGCGCACCACCAATGTGCGCCTCAGCTATATGGATGAAAACTTCGTACAGCATGAGCAGGAGTTCACAGGCATCACAGCCCGCGTTATCCAGCACGAGTATGATCATATCGAGGGCAAACTGTTTATTGATTATCTCACCCAACTTAAAAAAAGGCTCATCAAGAAAAAACTCGATGAGATCAGTATGGGCAAGGTGAAAACAGATTACAGGATGTTATTCCCCAAATAGTTTTTTACAGTTGGCAGTTTACAGTTAAGTATCTACATTTGAATCTTAAATTGAGACTTGCCCAATACATCTGTTATATATAATGAAGAAGAACTGGTACTGTTGCTCAAGCAGCAGAGCCGGGAAGCCTTTAATTACCTGTACCGTCAATACGGCCCCGTATTGTATGGCGTTATCAGCAAAGTGGTATATGACGAGCAAACTGCACAGGATGTTTTGCAGGATGTATTTGTGAAAATATGGAATAATATAGAGCAATACGATGCCCGCAAAGGCCGCCTTTATACCTGGATGATCAATATAGCCCGAAATGCCAGCATAGATAAGCTGCGCTCAAAGGGTGAAATAATGAAAGGAAAAATCCATCAGGGCGAAGATATCGTAAATAATCTGCAGCAGGGTATGAGAACAGAGCAGGCTACGGATACAATAGGGCTACAGAAAATGGTTGCCGGCCTTAAACCTGAATATGAGGTGATCATTACCCTGGCATACTTTAAAGGATATACTTTAGACGAAATCTCAAAAACATTGGAAATACCCCTCGGTACGGTGAAAACCCGTATGAGGAGTGCTATAAAACAACTAAGGGAAATTTTTAACAACTAAGTGGATACAAGAGCGTACATAGAATCAGGCATACTGGATGCTTATATACTTGGAGCCCTCACCAAAGAGGAGCGCACACAGGTAGAAGCAAATGTTGCTATGTACCCCGAGCTGAGAACAGAGCTGCTGGAAATAGAAAATGCCATGCAGGCTTTTACCGCTACGCTAGCTAAAGAATTGCCTGTAGGTTTTGATAATAAAATATGGGCAGCGCTGCAGTATGCATCACCCAATGCCGGCGGCACACAAACCACTCCAAAAGTAATTCCCTTCACACCTGATTACAGAAAGCCGGTGCGCTGGCAATATGCGGCTGTAGGTGCATTATTAGTAGGCAGCCTGGCGCTGAATGCAATACTATGGAACAAGAGCAATAATGAAAAAGAAAAACAGGAATCACTCAATTATAAAATAGACCATCTTCAATCTGATCAGAAGCAGCTTGCAGCGGTACTGGATGAGTACCAAAAAAACAAGCTGATGATGGCTGATACCGGCATGCAAACCATTGTGATGCATACCGTGCAGCCCGGCCACCCAATGGCTGCAACTGTATACTGGAGCAAAAACAAAGGTGAAGCATATGTAAGTGTAGATGGCCTGCCCGCCCCTCCTCAGGGCATGCAATACCAGCTATGGGTAATGCAGGATGGCAAGCCCGTAGATATGGGCGTAATATCTAACACTATGCCAAGCACACCGGCAATGCAAAAAGTAGCAATGTCTGTAACATCGGGCCAGGCGTTTGCTATATCGTTGGAGAAAGAGGGTGGCAGCCCCACACCTACGATGCAGAATATCTATGTAATGGGTAAGGTATAAGATCAGAAAAAAAATAGACTTATCATAAAACAAAACCCGCCATGTTTCATGGCGGGTTTTGTTTATTATCTATATGCTTCAAAATTATTTTTTAGAAAACATACCCCGTGTAGTATTACCATTAATGGTTACCTCGTAGAAATAGAGGCCGGATGGTAAGTATGCTACCGGAAAGGTGATGATGCTTGTGGGCGTAGTAAAACTTCTGCTATCAAGCATTTTGCCCATAACATCATAGAGTTTTGCACTCATTGGCGCCGGGGCATTATCATAGCTAATATTGAGTTCGTCATATGCTGGGTTTGGATACGCGATCACTCTGCCCGAAGCTGAAACGATATTGTTTACTGCAACCGGTGGCAGCGGGTGCGACTTCAGCTGCATATAATCAAGGTGTAATACAGAGCCGGGTACAGAGGCAAAGAAACTACCTGATTTTACGTCTATTCTCATTGTGTCAGGCGTTGAGGTTGCGCTGAAGGGAATAGAAAAATAAGTCCATGATGCAGCTGCAAAAAAGTAATATCCGTTGCCACCTACTATAGAGCCGGCATTAGACAGATTAATTTGTATGCCGGCGGTATCTGTGCCTGCCGGGGTGTACATATAATACCCTGTAAGTGTATCGGTGGTAAGTGTATAAGGCAACCCGCCAACAGGGCCTGAATGGGGCGAAAAAACACCGGTAGTAATTTGTGCAGTGCTAACAGGGCCACCGCCGCCACCGCCATTAGCCTCGCTTGTGAGTTCAATGGAGTAATTGCCGGAATAATGCAGTGGGGATCTTAAAACACCATTTCCATTCTGCCCGCTTTGGGCAACAGCCCAACTTACGGGAGTAGCTAATGTATCGGGCAACCAGGTATCAAAGCTGCCACCGGGCAATGGCTGTGATGTATTAAACTCCACCTGGTCCAGTTCCAGCCAACTGCCGGAATGAAAAATATTTGCCATGACATTGCTTGAAGCCGCAGCTACGATAACGCTGTCTGGCGCTATAGGCAGGGTAGAGAGCGGTAAGCTAAATGCTGTAAAAGTAGATACACTGCCTGAAGCATTACTTATTTTGTAACTATTGAAAGCTATAGGCGTGCCTGATTTTTTAAAAACAACAATTATTGTTGCTGAGTCGCCGGCTACCATATTGTATCTATAATACCCGGTGATAGCAGTAGGCTGCTGGCTATAAGGTACGCCTCCCTTACCGCTTTGCGGATCGCCGGCAGTGTTAGAAATATAGGCCTGTAATGTATCTGTGCCCACAATAGCAGTTTGGATATGAATAGCGTGGCCGCTAAAACCGGTTACCGGCCATACCGTAAGGCTATCGTCGAGGGATAGTGACTGGGGATTGGAAGTATACCACATACTATCCGGCTCTGAATAGGTCCTTACATTCCAGCTTTCAAAATCACCATTGGGGCATGCCTGGGCTTGCGCATTATTGACATGCAACTGCATGGCAAGAAGTGGTAAAATAAGTAGAGGTAGTTGTTTCATAAATAAGTTTTTAGTTATGTAAAATTACAGAAGAAAAATTAATGAAGCAATGATTAAGATCATTTTGTTATATAAAAATCCGCAGATGAACGGTGCTAACGCCACCGGGGCATAATAGCTATTACCCGGCCGGGCCAACACCTTTTTACTTAATGCACCACTGGTAGTATGATGCTTGAAGGGTGGTCTTTGCTGCAAAAGATCTTAATATCAGCAGGGATGAAATCTTTTTTGGAGCAGGTGTATATGTCTATAAATTGCTGGGGGTTGCGATCTACGAGCGGGAACCAGGAGCTCTGTACCTGCACCATGATGCGGTG
>CAIRZD010000024.1 GCA_903882965.1 uncultured Bacteroidota bacterium | reverse complement strand
ATGTTAGTATGATTACAATGCTAGGGGGAGGTATTGGAGTTGTATATTCAGATATTAGGCCAAACGGTAGTATTATTAAGTCTACTGGGTCTATGGCTGGCGGTCCGCTCGGACTTATGAAAGCCGTAGATGCAACTACAGCACAAATAAAAAGCGGTGGAGGTAGACGTGGGGCTTGCTGGGCTGATCTACACTGGTGGCATCCCGACGTAAGAGAATTTATTAAAATAAAGCATGATAGAGCCACCCTACAATGTACAAATATATCCGTAATCTTTGATACAAGCTGGTTTGTCGCTATGGCCGCTGGCGACTTAGAGGCAAAAGCTATCTTTGATTTGGTATATCAGTCAGCTATTGAATTCGGTGACCCGGGCTTTAGTTTTGACTACGGCAGAGATAATGAATGCCTACGTAACGCCTGTTTTAACGGCGATAGTAACCTATTGACACCTACAGGTATCAAAAAGATGAAGGATATTGTCGAGGGAGACCTGGTTTTAGGGTCTAATGGGTTTACTAAAGTCGTGAAGAAGTGGAGTAAAGGTCTTCAAGAGGTCTATAAGTATGATTCCACTTTTGGCTCCCTCTCTTGTACGAAAGACCATAAAGTCTTCCAGAATGGGGAGAAAATCGAGATTCAGAATGCAGATGTTATTGATTTAATAGAGCACACTATCAAGGGGGATGGAGCCTTAAATCCACAAGATATTATGGATGGCCTCGTATTAGGTGATGGAATGGTGCACAAGGCTAGTAACAGTAAAATATTTTTATGTATTGGACAAAAGGATACAGAGTATCTTAAGAGTGAAATAGCTAGCTTAATTGGTAGAGAGCAAGTAGGAACAGGTTGGAATGTCACCACGACCTTAACAAGTGATGAAGTCGTTCGAACCTTCTTGAGGCGAATCCCCGAAAGATTCATGACCGCAGATTCCCTGACAGTTCGTGGATTTTTGAGAGGTCTTTTTACGGCTAACGGTTATGTAGTCGGAAAGGCGGGAAGTGTTCGCATCGGGAAGTAACTCTAGCGTTCACACTTGTCAGTGCGGAATAGATCATAATTGTGCGGAAAGCAACATGTTTTGCAACTGCGATTCCAGCGCTCCCGTTGCGCTAACAGATGACGGTACGGAGTAAATTATTTTTCCTATATATCGTTACTATTTGACAATTATTATAATTGCCCTCAACCTAATTCTAAAGGAATAATTGCCAACAAAAATATTTTACCAATCACCCGCCTCAACTTTGGCCGAACTCAACTGGAGACTTCGTCGGGCGTGCACACGCTGGGCAGATTCGAATGTTCAGGACAGGTGGCCGTCAGTGGCATGCCAGCCTCTTGCACGGATCTGTGGAGAACTGGGCACACCTTAAGCGGATTGTACTCAGTTATGGGAACGAAAATGGTCGAATCGGTGTACTGCGACTTTACGAAACTACCTCACGAGTCAAGTATATTACCACGAATAAAATATTAGTAAAAAAACAGAAGTTGCACATTTAATGAATGGCACCGTATAATTATTAGATTTCCAAATATGGATCGGATATGTGGATGTCGAGTCATCTCCCGTTTACTTTTCTGTCCAGAGAAGCAGTAACTTTAATTTGTTGACCACACCTATGTCGTTCGAGTTGGCAAGACTTAATATTGGAGGAGCTATGAACATGACGTCGGGAATTTTCACTGCACCGAGCACCGGAAAATACTTTTTCTTGCTATCCGGAACATGTGCCGCCGATACTGGTGGATACATAGGCATATCGTTAAAATTGAATGGGAATCACATTGTCATGGCGAGATGTGATAGCAGTGGTTTTTTTTATGGATCATTTTCTCTTGATTCCACTTTAAATTTGCAAGTAGGCGATAAAATCTGGTCACAGATCGATTGGCGAGGTGATTCAGCGTACTTGCGTGATGATGGTGCACACTACACTCACTTTACTGGGTGGTTATTACAAGAAGATATAACGCATTCGTTTAAACATACTACTCAGACATACCGGTAATAAATAATAACGCGCAATGCATTTATTTTGTTGAATAAATTATAGGCTACTAGTTT
>CAIRZD010000023.1 GCA_903882965.1 uncultured Bacteroidota bacterium | reverse complement strand
GCATGTTCCAGTTTGGCAGCTTTGCTACAACCCGCGCATATGCCGCATGAGTCAGTAGCAGTTTTGTTTTCGCAAAAAATATACTGCGCCAGAGCAAGCGCCATTGGCAACCCTCCTGTTCCTTCAGCGCCGGTTATCATCAATGCATGCGGAAAAACATTTTTATCCCACATTTTGAGTAATCCATCCTTAGCCGTCTGCTGGCCAACCACATCCTTAAAAGTCATAGCTCAAAAGTAAAAAGTAAAATTCAAACTTGTTGGAGTAATCCGATGTGGGTAATCTTCATTTATTACTCATGCCGGGAGCTCCACATAAAATACCGTTCCCTTCACAGGAGCGTTTTCAAACCATATTTTTCCGCCATGTGCTTCTATAATATGCCGGGATATATATAACCCAAGGCCAAAAGTTTCCTCCCCCTCTGTTCCTTGTCTTTTCGTTTTGGTAAACAGGTCGAATATTTTATTTCCATAATCAGATGGTATCCCTATTCCTTCATCTGTTACGCCTATCTCTACCGTATCATCCAACTTTTTCAGACCCACTTTAATGGTTGTATTATGTGGGCTGAATTTTATCGAATTAACCAGTAAGTTATTGATTACCCGCCATATCTGGTCGCTATCTATATTTATTGTGCCGATATTTTCACCATCAAATTGTATAGTCTGCTCTTTTTCGCTGGCTTTAAATTGCAGCAGTGACACACTGTGTTTTAATAGCTCAGCCAGGTCGGTTGGGGCTTTATTCAGCACCACTGCACCACTCTTATTCCTGCTTATTAATACATCATCTATAATATCCGATAGGTTGGTTACGGAGTCTTTTATCAGTTCCAGCATTTCTGCATCTTCTGTTGATCTGTTAGGTTCAAACAAAAGTATAGAAGCAATGCTGGCTATCGCATGTATCGGGTTTTTGAGGTCATGCGCCAGCACCCGGGCAAGACGGGCGTTCTCCCGGTTTCTAAGCTCCAATGCGACCAGCGCAAACTGTTGTTCCTTATTGCGTTTTTTTACTTCTTCGTTATGCCTTTTTACTCCCTGTGCATTTCTTATGGTAAGCGCAATGATTACTACACCCATCAGTAGGAACAATATGGTTGCAATCAAAAAAATGGTTTTCAGGTCATCTTGTTTCTTAAGCGACGAAATATCATTCTCCTGCTTCAATACCTGGAATACGCTGTTCACATTGGTACTGACCAGCTTTTCTTTATTAAGCATTACTGAGTCCCTGAGGACAATATAATGTTGCAAATCTTCGATAGCAGCTTTTTCCTGCCCTATAGCACTATAATAATCAGCCCTCGTTTTCAAAAAACTTATCCTGCTGCCTTTATCGTCCAGGTGGTTGGTGCTGCCCATGCCTGTCAGGATGGTGCCGGCTTCTTTTACTTTACCTGTTTTAATATACATTCTCGCCAGTTTCACTTTGGTTATCAGCGCATCCTGGTTATAATATCCTTTTTGAGAGTTTATCCGGATATCCCGCCGGTATAAGGAGTCGGCAATATCATAATGTTCTTTCATCATATAGGCATCGCCCATATTGCCATATATTACACCCGAAGCCATTTCAATAAAATTTTTCTGTTCAGGGTATTTACCACCATTTACAGCCAGAAAGTCAAGACATATATCATAATAATAAAGGGTGCTGTCTGGTATCCCCGCACGTTCATAACAAAAAGCCAGGTTGCTAAGTTTGCCCTGAAAGTCTTCCAGGTAGCTTAAGCCTGTTTTGCAGCTATGCTCCAGTCCATATAGCGCCTTCTTATAAAAAGGAATTGCATTCATGAAATCACCTTGCTGATAATTGATAACAGCAAGACGCTCATTAACGTCTGCCATATAGGTATTATAATTGCAGGAATCAGACGGATTATCAGCTATCCTTTTTTCAAAATAATAGTAATGATAAGCGGTGCTGTAAAGTCCCTGGTCATACAATATATCACCTTTTAGCAGGTTAGCTTCGGCATATTGCAGGTTGTATTTACTTTTATTGCCGGCATGGTCGCTTGCATACAAAATACTATCTGCGTATATAGTGGCTTTGGGGTATTCATGTTTTGAACGATAATAATATGCATTAAAATGGTATTTTCGGCATAAGTCGCCCGGGCCTGCATCGGAGAAAGCATTATATACCGAATCGAGATATGCCACTGACTTATCCCCGATGCTGCTTGCATGCTCAAGTACCTTGTCAAAATATGCCGGGTGATCAATATTGTTGTTTCCCGATTGGCAACTGGTTAGTATGAAAGGAACAGCTATAACTAGCCAGGCAATTTGAAGTAATATACTTTTTCCGGCATTCATGGAGGTAGGTTGGAATGCCAAAAGTAAACAGTAAAATGCATATAGTAACGTTATTGCTTACGCATATAGATTATTATAGGTATGCACACCTTTCAGCTTTTTTCTGTAATTTTTTTATTGATGTAAGAGTGAGATGAAAGTATGTAATTGGTGTTAATGTTTTTTTTTGAAAACAAGAGATTATTGATTGCCAGGGAGCGTGATTTCTTTGGGCTTAAAACCATTGATAAAGCCACCCTGTGCTCCCTGCTCCCAATTGCTGTAATGACTACATAAATGATAAAAATTATCAGCAGTTAACTCTACAACAGTTGTTTTTAATCTATAGCTGCCTTTCCTGGTTGTGTCTTCAATAAGCAGCTTTAGCTTTTGTGGGTGCAGGTAATCAAAATGAGTAATTAAAACATAATTGTTTCCGGCAAACCAGAATCGGATAGCTGCTGGGTTCATCGGATTGGCATTGTCGATTGGCTCTCTCTGTGTTGTAGTTGGGGGATTGCGATAGAGCCGCAACGTGTCATCAACATATTTGCTCCCGTTCCATCGAGATGTTATAAGGGGCTTAGAAAGTGAATCAAGCACAGTTATCTTCAACCCTGGTATACATGCAGAATCTTGCCCGGGTGCTTTTATCTTAACTACGGTAATGCTTGAATAATCCCATGCACAGTGCTGGGCTGTACAATTGCAACTGATAAGTATGAGTATATATAATATAAACGTAGCTTTCATCACTTCGTTGTTTATACTTTGGGATACAGCAGGCATAATTGCTCTAATTTTGTTAGAATGACAATTTACTCTGTTCTAATGATTGTATATTTGTTAGTTTACAATGTGTAAATACCTCACCTGAAAAATCGTTTCAATTTCAAAAAGGGTTTTTCAAAGTAACTATAAGACAAGAAACTGCAAGCATAACTACCTGCCAGGGCTATCATGGTATATAATATAGCATTTATGGGTTTGTCGAGCGATAAATGCAGCTTGTCAAACACGCGCACCAATAATACCAGTATCAGCACATGGTACATATACAAGCCATAAGTATAAACTCCTGCCTTATTCAATATTTTCGATGGGCGCAGGTAATGGTTATCATGCATGGAGAAAAAGATAAGCATACTGAATATAATACCCGAAACAGTTGTTTGCCAGATATTTATTGTCAAGACACTTTTTGTTTGTCCTAATAACAATACATAAACAATAAGCG
>CAIRZD010000022.1 GCA_903882965.1 uncultured Bacteroidota bacterium | reverse complement strand
CTGTTGCCCAAGGATTACCGCGGCTATGATACTCGTTGACAACGGTTTTAATTCCCTCTAGATTCTTTATGGTAGTTCTAGTAATGATAACCAAAACATCATTTTTGGACACTTCACCTAACATAAGAGATTGCAAACACCCACCAAAAGATGTACCAATCAACATCATTCTTTTTCGTCCTTAATAAGATTGTAAATCATTTCAGCTTGGTGTATCACATCGCTTAACGCAGGGTTATCCTTAGCGTGATGTAGTATATCACGCCAAAGTAACCAGTGTTGATTTTCTGTTTCTTGCTCTAGTAGAGCCGGATCCTCGTGAATCAACGTGCGAGTAGTTTCCCCTGGTTTTCTGGAGTATACTCTTTTACCCCCTTCAGAGGATTCAAATATTAATATTTCCTCAACCGACTTTATGATCATTATTACTATTTTAACAACTTAAAGCTGATTATACAATGATAAAGGGCTAAATAAAAGTGTAGTTCGCGGGATTGGCATCCCCAACTACTCTAATGCTTGGGAGAGCATCAGCATGATTATTTATTGTCATAACGGTTGCGGAGAACCATACACATATATCGCCAAAAACGGCAAATACCTTTGTGGTCACAGACCAGCCCAATGCCCTGTAATAAGAGAAAGAATGCAGGCAACATCATTACAAAAATACGGTGTTATAAATCCCAGTTCTTGTTCTACTATAAAAAAGAAAAGAAAAAATACTATGGTAAAGAAATATGGGGTAGAAAACGCATCGCATATACCCAATGCCAAAAATAAAATATCTGAAAAGGCTACAGAACTGTGGAGAGAAAGGCATCAACAAAAAGATTTTACTATGGACGGTCTTACTAGACAGCAATACCGTCATAGGTGTCAACAATATACTGATACGATGTATCGCAAATATAAACATCTTCTAGATCCAGAAAATAAAAGAAGCGATGATTGGCATTTAGACCACATTTATAGTGTAGATGAAGGATTTCTAAATGATGTACCTATAAATGTCTTGTCTGATATAACCAATTTACAGATTATATCAGACAAGGATAACTATAAAAAACATCGCAAGTCAGACAAATCTTTATCTCAACTTTATGAAGATTTTACATCACGTGGTCATCATAGTAGGCCCAAGCACCCCAGGGAGGAGTAATATCTTTGCTACCATGAATGATCCAAGTTGTATCGCAATAGTTTTCGGTACCCCATGAGTAGGACATACCGTCAGTGAATACGATCAATTGGTTCGGGTTCTTATTTTCTTCTTTAAGATAATTGAAGATGCAGTCAAAATCGGTTCCACCACCACCAGCTAATTCATAGTTTTCGATAGAATCCATATTCTCGCTGGTAAAAGTCTGATAGTTATAAACCTCAGTATCAAAGCAAGCAATGTTAATTTTGTATCCGTCAAATGCGGACATCATGCCTGCAACTTCCGAAATGAAAGCCTTGCCCTGAGCGTTAGAAATTGACCCTGACATGTCTAACATGATCGTAACATCAATCTCTTCACCGGGCGTCATGCCGGGCATGATAGCATCCATGTGCCATCCTCGACGTGAAGGACGCATCCAAGAAAAATCAGACTTGATAGTGCTAGTGATATTGGTCTGTATCAGATCGTTCCAAGGCATGACAGATTCAGTCATATCCTTAATCATACGCTCAACGCCTTTGGGCACACTACCTGCCTCAGCACTTTGAACAGCACTAAGAATAGATTGTTTGATTTCCTTGCGAATTTCTTCGCGCTCAGCTTCGGTCAACGTTGGGCGTTTTCCCTTACCTTTGCCATCTTGCCCCTCACCTTCCTGCTCCTCACCTTCGCCGTCACTGTCCATGTGATCATCAACCATTTGATTAATGAGGTCCTCAAGGTTGATGTACTGCACATTCTTCATTAGATCGTCATAGATCGCCTCAGAAGCCCAGCCATCATATTTAGGCTCAAATAAGCAGGGAACTGATTTGATAAATTCGCCAACCTTGTGACGTTTAAGATCGGCATTCGCTGCATAGTCATTGGCAATATTAAACAT
>CAIRZD010000021.1 GCA_903882965.1 uncultured Bacteroidota bacterium | reverse complement strand
TCGCCGAGCGATTCCAGGAGTTGGTGCAATAATGACCGAGGATCGTCTCATGGTGGTAGAAGCAGTGTTCAACGGACAACTGAGTCAGGATTACCTGACACAGGCCGAAATTGACGAGTTCATGTGCCTGGTTGCCGATGCGGCCATAGAAAAACTCATGGCCGAAGCCGAAGCACGTGGATGCAGTGTGTTTGACGGGGTAGACGGGGACCCGCTTCAGTAAATGAAAAATTACAAAGTCAAGCGACTAACTCGACAATACAATGGACATACACATTTTAAGTATGTTGTTCAACCTGCGGTCTTTGACCTACTTGCCACTAGACAGCAACTGGTCGAATGGCGAGAATGGTGCTGGAACATCTGGGGTCCAAGTCGTGAGTTATTATGGTCTATCACCGGGACACCCGATGCAGTATGGGCATGGGATACCGAACACAACAACAGTCGCATATACCTGAAATCCGACGCCGAATTAGTGCTATTTGAGCTGAAATTTTAAGTCTTGACATTTTACTCCTTTTTATGTTATAATAATAGCTATTAAGTTAATAAGGATACACCGTGCAAGCCGACAATCCCGCATCGCCATTTAAGCAGTTAGTGGAAAAAGCAAAACCGTTTGTAAAAAAACTCAGCGGCAAAGAGGCTGACAAAGCAATTACAGATCTGGCTAGAAATCTTGCGTCAGCATTAAGCGAAGCTGGAATCGACTTTGACAAATATGTAAGTGACTACAACAACGATATTATTTTTGATCCATCTTGCTTGCTCGCAAACAACGACAATATTTTTTCTTTTGTAGCCGAGGACTATCAAGAGCTTGCTAAGATAATGTTCTCACAACGTCCGGTTGGATTGGGAACTCCTAATGCCATGGTCGGTGAATGTGAATTTATGGCATTATTCTTTTCTCCAAGAGTTGGCATTGCAAAACAAAAAGACAAAGGTGACTTAATAGTTGATGGTAAATTTGTTGAGTTAAAAGGAACACAATTAAGATTTTTTAGCCCTAAGAAAATAACCGGGCGAGCTGTGCAAGCTCATGCAAAAGTTGTATCAGCAAAATATGGAGTAACTCCAAATCAAACCCGACCAGAAAAGGGCGACAAAGATAAAAAAATACGTTCAGCATTTGAACCTTGGGACAATGGCAAAAGTAAATCATTAAGTAAAACCGATCATTGGATCTCTGAATTTAAAAAATTGGGTGTAGATAAATCTTGCAAATATCTCAATGAATTATGCGGAGTATTCATGGATTGTGATCTTGCCGAGTACAAAAGATGTTTTGACAAAGACGGAACCTTTGATTCAACTAAATTGCAATTATTAATTGTTGAATGTTTTTTTAGCGGCATGGAAAAGAAGTGGGACGCTTTTACGCAAATTAATGAAGGCAAGATTACTTGTATATCCGACGACAAAGTAGCCTTTGCAAAACTTATTAAAGACAACAAGGTTGTAATGGATGGTAACTATTTCCGAAGCTTCCAAGACATGGTAGTAGGATTATACGTTAAACTTAATTAATATTAAATAACTACATGAACATACAATTAATCAATAACTCCTGCTTAGATGCATTCAAAGAACTGCCAGATCAAAGTGTGGATATGGTCTGTGTAGATCCTCCATATGGCACCACCAGTATTGAATGGGATCAAGTTGTTGATTTTAAGTTAATGTGGGATGAACTTAAACGCATAGTTAAACCCAAAGGCAATATTATTATATTTGGCAGCCAACCTTTTACTAGTTTGGTTATTGCTAGTAAGATTGACTGGTTCCGTCATGAACTTATTTGGAATAAGAATAAGTGCGGCAGTCCCGGACTTAGCAAGTATCGCCCACAAAAAGTTCATGAAAACATTATGGTGTTTAGTCGCGAGAGTGGTGGCACATACAATCCTATCATGGAAGAAGGAGATCCATATAAACGCGAAGCCAAGGATAAAGAAAAAGGCTATGGAAAAGGCATTAACAGTCATGGCTATGGATTTAAGAAAGTATTTACTGGCGGAGAAAATAGCGGTACTCGATATCCTAAAAGTATCCTACATGCTAGCCGTAATTTTTCAGCACAGCAAACAGTACATCCAACACAAAAACCAACCAATGTATTAAATTGGTTAATCATGACCTATAGTAATCCAGGTGATACTATTATGGACTTTACCATGGGTTCTGGTGGTTGTGGTGTTAGTGCTAAATTGACCGGCCGTAACTTCATCGGCATTGAACAAGATCCTAAATATTTTGAAATTGCCAGTACTAGAATTAATGAAGCTGAAAAAAATATTGTCGCGCCTGAAAACAAACAGCTATCAACACAACTGCCAGATGGTGTTCAAACTACACCAGATGACAAGTACGAACAAGGTGTATTAGAAAAAATTCGTGATCCAAATGCAACAACAAAACCTGCAAAAAAATCTCGCAAAAAATCTATT
>CAIRZD010000020.1 GCA_903882965.1 uncultured Bacteroidota bacterium | reverse complement strand
GGAAATGATGCAGCCGAAAATTGCAAAAAGGTAAACAACCTTTTACGCTGATAAAAAAAAGCTGACAATCAATTGATTATCAGCTTTTTTGTAGTCCGACCAGGAGTCGAACCTAGACAAACAGTACCAAAAACTGTGGTGCTACCGTTACACCACAGGACTATCAACCAGCGTAGCGGGCTGCAAAGTTAATTATGCAGTTTTACATTAACAAACATTTTTCTTAATCATTTACCCACGTTTACTGTATAAATAATTGCCGTTTTAACGTTATCACATATCGCAAGCCTCCCTTTTTATGGTAGTTTTGTAGTTACTTTTCTTTTCAATATTTTTTAGGTATGTCTGTAGCGCAAAACCCGCGCCAATACGTCATTAGCTTCATATTTATAGGCGTTGCGTCTGTGATATTGCTACGGCTTTTTTTTCTCCAGAATTTCGAATCAAAGTATAAAATTTTAGCAAATGATATAGCTATTTATAAAAAAGTAGTTTATCCCCCTCGTGGAGTCATCCTCGACCGCAAAGGCAAGGTCATGCTATCCAATACCGTTATCTACGACCTCATGGTCACGCCCCGCAACGTGCCAAAAACAATAGATACCGCACAGTTTTGTGCCGTTTTGGATATAGATAAGGAAACTTATGTGAAGATTTTAGAGCGCGTCCTTTCCCGCAACATTGATGTGCGCCAGAGCCCCTTCATGGAGCAAATGAGCCAGGAGCAAACAGCCCGTTTCCAGGAAAACGCATATATGTTTCCCGGCTTTGAGCTGGTTGAGCGTAATATCAGGGCCTACGACAATGCCACTGCGGGTATACTGCTCGGCTACATAGGCGAGGTCTCGCCCGAAATGCTCAAGCGCCCACGCTACGCCTCCTACCGCCAGGGCGATTATACAGGTTTCAGTGGCATAGAATTGCAATATGAAGAGGTGCTGCGCGGCCAGAGGGGCGTGCATTACCTCGAGCGTGATAAATTTAACCGCCCCCGCGATCCATATCGTGGTGGCACCCTCGATAGCCAGGAAGTTTCCGGCAAGCAAATAGACCTGTACCTCGATGCATCCCTGCAGGAATATGCCGAAAAGCTGATGCAAAACAAGATCGGCAGCGTAGTAGCTATCGACCCGCAAACCGGTGGCATACTCACCATGGTTAGCAGCCCCACTTACGATCCCAACCTGCTGCGTGGCGCTAACCGCGCTAAGAATTACGCCGCCCTTTACCGCGAGGCCACCCGCCCGTTATTCAACAGGGCCATACAGGCTACCTACCAGCCCGGCTCTACCATCAAGCCCATGACCGGGCTCGTGGCACTGGCTACCGGCGCTATAACACCCAGCTTCGGGCTGGCATGTTATGGCAGTTATAATTACTGCGGCAGGCCCATCGCTTGCGAGCATAAAGAAGCCGGCCATGCCGCTAATTTCAGGCTCGCACTCGCACACTCCTGCAACTCCTATTTCTGTCATATTTTCCGCCTCACAGTAGATTATAGCAAATTCGAAAGCGTAAGGGCAGGCCTGCAGGTATGGCATGATTACCTGTCTGCTTTTGGTTTTGGCCGGCAAACAGGTGTTGATATCCCCTTCGAAGGCACCGGTAGGGTACCCGATTCTGCATATTATAACGACAGGTACCACTTTTCCTGGAATTCCTGCACCATCGTATTTGTGGGCATGGGCCAGGGAGAGCTATCCGTCACACCACTCCAAATGGCAAACGGTATGTGCATCATTGCAAATAAGGGATATTATTATCCCCCGCACTTTGTAAAAGCCATTGGCCGCAACCCCAACGACAGCCTCCTTAAAAAGTATCTCGAAAAGCATACCGTACTTAATGTACCCGATACCACATTCAATGTAGTGCAGCAGGCCATGCAGGATGTGGTAGAGAGCGGCACTGCCGTGGGCGCAAAAATAGATGGCATAAATATTTGCGCTAAGACCGGTACCGCCGAAAACAAAGCCCTCGTAAATGGCGTGGTAATAAAAATGCAGGATCACTCCATGTTTGTAGCCTTTGCACCAAGAGAGCACCCGAAGATAGCTATTGCTGTGGCTATAGAAAATGCAGGCTTCGGAGCCGCATGGGCAGCACCGATCGCCAGCCTTCTTATAGAGAAGTATCTCAATGATACCATAGCTGCCAAAAGAAAACCCATCGAAGAAAAAATGGAGAACGCTCATTTGATAAACAAATACGTGTACACCATCGATTCTGTATCGCGCCTGCACGATGCCCAGGTATTTAAAGCCCGTTTAGAAAGAAAGCATATCGCAGACAGCACAGCAAGTGCCAATGCTGAAGTGATGATGCAGAAATGGTTAAACAGTAAACTGAAAAAGAAATAAGAGGTAGTATGAGCTCACTAAGAAAATCATTATTTAACCGGATAGATGGCGTGATCCTGTTGCTATACGTGCTGCTCGTAGTCGTGGGTATACTTGCCATTTTTTCGGTAGAGCACCGCACCACCGATACCTCTATCATTATGATGAATAAGTCATACATGAAACAACTCACATGGTTTGGTTATTCATTGATAATCGGCATGATGATATTGCTTACTGATAGCAAATTCTTTTCCTCATTCGCATTCCTGGCATATACCATAGGCCTTGCCGTACTCTTCATCACCATCTTTGCCGGGGTCGATGTTAAGGGTTCACGCTCATGGCTGGGCATTGGCAGCTTTCGTTTTCAACCCGGCGAGGTCGCCAAGATATTCACCGCAATGGCCCTTGCCAAATTCCTCTCCCTACCCGAAACCAATTTTAAAACCCTCAAAGACCGCTTCATTGCAGTAGCCATAGCCCTCACACCCGCAGTGCTTATACTCTTGCAAAAAGAGACCGGCCTCGCGCTTGTATATTTTACCTTCTTCCTGGTAATGTACCGCGAGGGGTTGCCAAATGCAGTATTGGTCGTGGGCTTTTCTATAATAGCCCTCGTATTGGCCACATTGCTTATAGACCGCAAAGTGCTCTTTGTAATACTCACATTACTTATAGCCCTCGTGGCATGGCTCATGCGCACCACCTTACGCCGACGGTGGGAGCCTCGTGTACTCCTCGGTGGCATTTGGCTCATATGTATTCTCTTTTCGCAGGTAGCTGTGCCATTCATCTTTAAGCATGTACTGCAAAGGCACCAGATAGACCGTATCTTCTCCACAATCGGCAAGGAAGTCCCGGACGAATATGATAAAACACTCGTAGCCGGAGAAGAGAAAAAAGGCAACAGCTCTGAATATAATGTGCTGCAATCCAAGATCGCCATTGGCTCCGGTGGCTTCTGGGGCAAAGGCTTTTTAAATGGTACATCCACCAAAAACCAGTTTGTACCCGAGCAGAATACCGACTTCATTTTCTGCGCCATTGGTGAGCAATTTGGCTTTGTGGGCAGTGCTATACTCATTGGTTTGTATATATCCCTTATGCTCCGCATCATATTTATTGCCGAGCGACAGCGATCCGTATTCACCCGGGTGTATGCATACTGCGTGGCATCCATACTGTTTTTTCACTTCGCCGTCAATGTATCTATGACCGTAGGCCTTGCCCCGGTTATCGGTATCACACTGCCATTCCTCAGTTACGGAGGGTCGTCCATGATGTCGTTTAGCATACTCATATTTATCCTTGTCCGCCTCGATGCCGACAGGCAGGCGATGATAAGATAAAACCCCCAAACCATTAATGGTGCTTCGCTGCTGAATATTCGCTCCATTGGCTACTCTTTAGTTGCTCTTTAATGCCATACATTTACAAGTATTTTTTTACATACCCCATGGGTACTATATGACTGTAGTTTTTATTATCTCTTTAATTTTTACTTCACTACTGGAGGTGTTCATTTTATATGTGATACTATTTTGGTGCGCTCTTAAATTATTCAGCGGGCGTAAAATTATTAAAGGTGAAATGCTTAAAGTCATCATTT
>CAIRZD010000019.1 GCA_903882965.1 uncultured Bacteroidota bacterium | reverse complement strand
GTTGTTTGAAATATATGCAGGCACAATTCCTGTTCCTCAAAAGGCTACAATTCAGTTAAATAATAAATGGTCGGTAATCGAACACTTTTTCACGGCAAATTCTATTAACCAAGTGCTAACCCATGAATATACAACTAATGGGATGGGTAATGAAGACGCCGAGAAAATATTTAATACACTCAAAAGGAAAGCTCCAATAGCGCTTAGCATTGCTGATATGCTCATTGAAGAAGCAAAAGGCTGTGACTCAGAACTAAAATATTTATCCAAAATATTTTCTACCTCAGATGCCCTGTTGGGATTGAGTTCTATTGGCAAACAGGTTGAATACAAAGGCAATTAATTCTTTTTCTTCTTGATCTTGTGAGGAACTCTTTCAATCACTTCTTCCAAATCATCCAGAGCATAAGTATATTCCCCGGGTTTTCCGGGGAATATTATTATAGCCTTGTCGTCATTAATCTTTCTCACAACACCTTCGTACAAAAAAAAGTCTGTAATGTCTGTTATGCTAACTTTTGTTCCTACCGTTATCATATAGCTTACATTTTTTGCATTATTGTATAATATTATTTATTCAAGAGTGCTTCAAAACTTTGTTCCAAAAAAACGCGCATCATATCTCGCCTGTACTTTCGGGAATAATAATCATTATCTACCACACGCGTTTTGGCTAGTGCCATTTTAATATAGTCTTCCGTGCTGCCTTTTACTTGGCCTTCTATCAATACTGGCATGGGGTCTGCACCGCCTATGACTATTCGTATATTCCCCTTTTTATCCAATGATACAGCTGTTGTAAGTGAAGTGAAATCTACTGCCTCACGAGGCCTTAATTTCTTAAATACTATTTCATACTCATTATCAAGTGGCAACAGTACATTTTTCAATATTGCTGTTTCGCGTAAATTTCTAGGCTTTATACCATCCCCTGTATATATCGTTTCCAGGTTCACAATAGTAGTTCCATCTATATCACATAGTTCCAGTTTGGCATTAGCGCTGATAAGTACCGGTACAGTATCAGAAACGAATTTTGAAAAGCATGCTTTTTTACCACCGGTAGCAATACATACATCTCCGTCGCATTTCAGGCAGTAGCCCACAGCCTCCCGCCACCACTCGCTTTGATTATAAAATGAACACCGGTTTTCACAAAGTATATTCCCGCCTATTGTTGCGGTCTTTCTGAGCATTGGCGATGCAACCTCTTTTGCTGCAATAACAAGTGCTGGAAAGTTATTGCCAATCATTTCAAACCTCTGCAGTTCATCCAGTCGTAACAATGATCCTATCTTTAAATGAGAATCGTCTATAGATACCGATTTTAATTCTGCCAACCCTGTTATATCTATCAGGCAAGAACATTCCTTATTCCCTTGATATTTATTGACGAGCAGGTCGGTACCACCGGCCACATACGCAAAATCATCCGGATAATTTTGCGCTATTGTTAGTGCTTCTGCTATTGTTGCAGGCTTGGTGTATTTTTTTTCTGCTATCATAATAAAACAGGATTTTGATCGCGCATTGCCATTTTTTCTTTCAGTAATTCAAGCACATCTTCTGATTTGATAGGGAGGTTAGTGATTCTTATTCCTACAGCATCGTAGATGGCATTTGCTATAGCAGGTATTACCGGGTGCAAAGCGCCTTCGCCACATTCTTTAGCCCCAAAAGGCCCTTCGGGGTCTATGGTTTCTATAATATTTGTATGGATTGGCGGGGTATCCATAGAAGTGGGTATTTTATAATCGAGGAAATTATTGTTGACCAGCAGGCCATTATAATACCTCATTTCTTCACTCATTGCCTGCCCTATTCCCATATGCCATGAACCCTGTAATTGGCCCTCTACTGCCAGTGGATTCAATGCTTTTCCACAATCATGTGCGCCCCATACGTTTAGCAGTTTCACATGCCCGGTATTAATATCCACCTTTACCTCCGCCACACATGCTCCGAAGCTGTATGAAGGGCTGAGCCCGGCGCCTGCACCTTTAAAATCGCCGCCCAGTTTCGGTGATATGTATTTACCACTCACACTTACAGCACCACGATTGGCAGTAAGAATATCTATTGCCTCTATCCATGATAAATCTGTTGTTTTATCATGGCTGTATATCTTATCATCGCAAAAATTGAGCTCATTTACCGGAATGTTATCCTTTTCAGAGATGGCTTTTGCAATTTCTGCTCTAAGATTTTCAGCAGCATTTTTTGCAGCATTACCCGCCATAAATGTGACCCTGCTCGAATAGCTACCAAGGTCTACGGGTGTAAGCAAAGTATCTGCTGCCAGTACAAATATCTTATCCATACTGATGCCCAATACTTCTGCTACAATTATTGCCAGCATGGTATCACTACCCTGGCCAATATCATTCGCCCCTGATGTTACCAACACCCGTCCGTCAAAATCTACTTTCAGGTGAACGGTTGATTGTGGTAATTCGTTCCAGATTATCGGCAATGCACTGCCACTAATGAAAAAACCACAACCGACACCTAATCCATGCCCATACTCCAACTTACCATACCTGTCTTCCCAGCCGGACTGCTGAGCAACTTTTTGTAGCGATTCCCGGCTACCATTTGATGTGATCCTGTAATGACCAACTGTAAGCGTATTGGAATCAAGAAAGTTTTTCATTCTGAGGGCTACCGGATCCATATTTATCTTATGTGCCAGATCATCTATCAGTGACTCCACTGCAAAACGTGAATTCACTGCACCATGACCGCGCATTGCACCACATTGCGGCTTATTGGTATAAACCCTTATTGTTTTAAAACCAAAGTTATCTAGCTTATAAGGTGCCTGTAACAGAACCCCGTTGTAATATGAGGTTACCACCCCAAAGCTGCCGTAAGCCCCGCCATCAATAGCTATATCGGCATCCAGCACTTTTAGTATGCCATCATTATTTGCGCCCATCCTTACTGTCATACGTGAAGGATGGCGGCCATGATTGGTAAGAAATACCTCCTCCCGTGTTAAACAAACCCGCACGGGTTTGCGTGTTTTCCTTGCTATATGCGAGATGATTATTTCGTGCGGGAATGGATCTCCTTTCCCGCCAAACCCCCCGCCAACATAAGGTTTTATTACCCGGACCCTGCTCAGTGGCACTTCCATGGTTTTTGCAAGCGCGCGTTGTAAATAATGGGTAACCTGAGTTGCGGTAATAATTGTTAACCCATTTTCATCCCAATATGCGGTAGCCGCATGTGGCTCCGTAAACCCATGATTGATACCCTCAAAGCCAAAGGACATTTTACTTACCACGTCTGCTTCTTTGAGGCCCTGCTCCTGATCTCCAAAACGTAACTCTGCTTTTTTATGAATATTGTTATTGAACTTACC
>CAIRZD010000018.1 GCA_903882965.1 uncultured Bacteroidota bacterium | reverse complement strand
TTGCTTCAAAGTCTTTCAAAAGAAAGCCACTCTCCACATAACTATTAAACTCACCCTTAAACATGCGTAATTTAACAATATCACTAATGCCTTCCAAACCTTGATTAATAAGGTTCTCTTCAAACTCTTCAAAAAAATACCAAATACTAATCGTCATGGCAGAGTCATGTGGTAAATTGTATTCCTGATATAATTTCTCGTCATTGACAATTCTGTTTTTATCAAAAACCGATTGTGGCTTAGGGCATTTCATTAGGTCAGGTGTGCTATTTATGTTTATAAACCTAATGATGCCAAATCTCTGCATCCTTCTTCTCTGTGCTCTGTTCATAATTGCACTTTTTATTGTTGTTTATTGTTGGTTTGGCTATCATTGTCTTTCTCCATCTGCTTCTTATCATCCTCTAACTTCTTTTTTAATAGTTCTGCTTTCTGTTTTTCGCCCTCATCAAAAATCCTTTTCAATATCTCTGCATGTTTGCGATTATCAGCTTTGTTGTATTTCTTGAAATTCTCTTCCGTTGTATGACCTGAAATCGCCATTATTGTCGGAACAGGAACACCCCTTAAATACATATTAGTAACAAAACTCCTCCGTGCCGTATGTGTAACAACCATTTGCCAGCGTTTGAGCGGCTTTCTTACAACTTGATGGTCACGAACCAACTTCTTTTCATAATCCCGATTAAGAGACTGTATTTCTTTACCAATCTTTTTGAGGTTTTTATTGAAGACCTGATTACAAGGTGCCTTCGGAAAACCGTTAGGATACTTTTTCAAAATAGTTTCAAACATAGGCAATACAGGTATAACTAGCTTTGTCGTGATATTGTATCTATGTTCTAACTTTTTAGGGTCAATTTCCACATTGTAGAACAGCTTTGGCAGTAGTACCGCACCCATTAAATAAATCACATATACTACTTCCTTTTTTAGCTGACATTTTAATTAAAGCGTACGGAATTTCTACGGGCTGTGTTGTATTATGGTCTAAATAGAAACCGCCAGTCAGTTCACATGCTTCCCTGAGTTTTACAGTGTTTGCACTACTGGTAGTAATAAAGCCCTTTTTAAGGTTGACATAAGAGCCTAGTTTTATTTTTTCTCCCTCACCGAAGGTGTTGCCACTAAATGCGTCAGTTTCATTCAACCACTCGTAGTTAGTGTAAGGCTCATCACAAACTGAAAACCTTATAACATACTCGACATTTTGGAAGGTGTTCTGCCCGTCCCCAGGTTGTCCATTCAATTTTAGCCAGAACTGCTTATCCGAAATTTTAAATCCCCTCTCCCTCATCTTAACCATTAGTGTTTCTGGGCCGAGTTGATATGACCCATTGCGAACCACATCTGAGATTATCACGAAAATTGAACCGTCCTCAGTCAAGTAGGGAATACAGTTTTGAAAAATATTTGCAAGTCTGTCAGCAAATTCATCAACCGTTTTTTCATTCCCGATTATCTCCGGGTCATTAATATTACTGTTTGGCGTTGGAACGCCGAAGTAGGGGCAACTTGTTATGAATGATTGGATGCTACCAAGCGTTAGTTTTGTTAAATCTGTACAAGACTGATTATATATGTTGATGTTGTTCTTAACATAGTCATACTTCTCGTTAGCGTCAACGGGCTTTGTAGTTGGAGTTGTAGCAGCAAGTTGCTTAGCTCGTTTAAATACTGTTTTTACAGAAGTCTTGGGTCCTTGTTCATTTAACCAGTCATTTTGTTTCGCCCTATCGCCGGGAAATACTTTTTCGAGTCTCTTCCGAATGTTATTGATATTGGTCTTCGTTGATTTACCCGCAATCTCCCTAATAATTTTTTGGGCTTCTGCCTTAACAGGATTTTTATCAGTACGTGTACCCTGAGATAATTCAAATACTTCCTTAAAAGTTTCAATAGCAATTACTTTGAAGGCAACCGACTCCTTTTGCTTGATGTTATGAATCAAGGTGATGTAGTTGTAAATCGTCAGCATAAAGTGGACTAAAAACAGCATAACTTTAGATAGTGTTTCCATTGTTAACCAACAAAAAATGTAAACATGGAATCAAACAAAAAGCAGTCCACAGAAAACTTCATCAAGGACATCCGCAGAAAG
>CAIRZD010000017.1 GCA_903882965.1 uncultured Bacteroidota bacterium | reverse complement strand
GAAACTCCGCTGTTGCCGTGCTGATATGCGGCTGCGCGCGATAAGCTCAACCAGTCCAGCGATAATTGCGGGCTGGCGGGGCGGGGCTGGGTTGTCGGCGCGGGTGAACGATTGGCTGTTGACGGGGGGCGGCAGGGAGGCTACCTCGCCGGCCTCCGCTGTTCCCGCGAACAGTGGTGGTGCTGCCCTGGTGGCGGAATTGGTAGACGCGCAGGACTTAAAATCCTGTATGCAGTAATGCGTGTACGGGTTCAATTCCCGTCTGGGGCACTAAGCCTCCCGAAAGGGGGGCTTTTTCATGCCATGAATGCAGTAAAATCAATGCTTTCCTGTTATTAGTTATTTTTAAATTTCCCTTCTTTTACCGCTTTTTGTTACTCTGTTGTTACTTTCAAAAACATTTATTTATCTTTGTCAAACATTATCCAACCAACGGAAAACAAAAACATAAACCCTTTACTGTAGTGCGTTTCATTGAACAACCAAGTAACAAAAAACCAAAGTAACATGAGCGTAAAACTTAGAAAACGGAAAAATGCTGATAATACTACCTCATTAATACTGGATATTTATCACAATGGTAAACGAAGTTATGAGTTTTTAAAGGATTTGAAGCTAAAGACTAAGCCTACATCACCGGCTGACAGGAAGAAGAATAAAGAGAACTTAGAACTTGCTGAAAACATCAGGAATAAGAGAGCGCAGGAACTTGTAAGCCTGGGATATGATGTACTGGCATCTTTCAAAAGTAATGCTGATTTTATTGAATACTTTGATGCCTATATCAAGAAGTACACAAAGAAAGATAAAAGGAATATGGAAGGTGCCTATAATCGGTTCAAAGACTTTATGGAACAGGAAAAAATAAAAAGCCTAACCATGAAACAGCTATCCGAGAACATCGTTCATAAATATGCTGAATATCTTAGTGAGAACTCTAAAGGTGAAGGTGCCAGCAGCTACTTCAAGAGGTTTAAGAAAATGATAAAACAAGCAGTACGAGAAAAGGTGATATTGAGCAACCCTGCTGCAGATGTGTCTATAAAAAGAGAAGACAGTATTGTGAAAGACGTGCTTACTATAGATGAAATCAAAATACTTGCAAAAACACCTATTACCAATCCCGAGATAAAAAATGCCTTTTTATTTTGTTGTTTTACAGGGCTTAGTTGGATTGATGTAAAGGAGTTGAAATGGAAACACATAAATCTTAGAAACCAGATGCTAACAAAAGTGAGAGCCAAAACAGATACGGAGACAGTTGTTAGCTTAAACCCTACAGCCCTTTCCATGCTGCCTGAGGCTGGGAAACCGGAGGAACTTGTATTTACCCTACCAACTAATGCAGGTGCCTTGAAATCGCTTAAATTTTGGGTAGGTAAAGCCGAATTGGGAAAACATATTACCTGGCATTGTGCCCGGCATTCATTCGCAACTAACCTGATCTATTATAAGACAGATGTAACGATAGTAGCAAAACTTTTAGGGCATAGCACACTTAAATATACCCAACGGTATGCGCACATTGCCGAAGAACTAAAAAGAAACGCAGTAAATAGCTTACCGGGTATTGATTTGTAAAACGATGCTTTATGTTTATAGCTTACCACAGTAGAAACTTTGACGATACAGCAGCAAGAATTAAAAAACTTGTTGCTGTATTGGATAAGCATTGGTATCAGGGTAAGAAAAAGGAATTTGAGAAACTATGTGATGAAGGAGAGGACTATTATACCATTGACCATACGCCGGACAATTACGATGAATACTTAGAAAGCCTTGATCCGGAAGAACGATCTATGAGTTTTAATAACTTTACTGATGCAGTATTTTTTGATAAATTCTGTTTTTACCGGGATTATTCAAGTAGCAAAGTTTGTGGTGAAAGCGTTACAGATAATATAATAGCAACTGTCAAAGTAATTATTACCGATGCAGGAGTTGGTGATGATTATGACGGCATAACAGCATTGATAGCAGATGTAAAAATATGGATTGACCAGGAGGTGAATGAAAATGTAGAATATGCAAAGAATGAAGAATATACTACTGTTTTACGGGGCATAGTGCGTAAGATCAAGTGGAAAATTGATTACAGTTTTAACAATAAACTGAAAGCATTGGAGCTTATGCTTTCTTATAAGAAACCTACTGATACTGTAAAACCCAAAGAGGTTTTACCCGATACCATTTTTGACACCAAGGCACTTAATGAAATATTCTACACACATGCTATTAGTCCTTTTATTGAAATAGAAAAGCAACTTATAACAGACGAGTGGTTTAATGACAAGGTATGGAATGATGATAAGAATATTCTTGTTTCACTAATTATTATACTGCAAAGCAGGGGATATTTGAAACCGATAAAGGGGAAAAGTAAAAGCAATTATAGATTGACATACCGCCGATTTTTTGAAAATAGGTATGGCATTGGATTGAAAAAACAAATGCAACCTTCACAGATCAAACGGTTCAATTTACCTAAAACCCATGAACCTAAATTTGATTTCATACAGAAACACAT
>CAIRZD010000016.1 GCA_903882965.1 uncultured Bacteroidota bacterium | reverse complement strand
AGTACTGTAATACAATACGTTAAAGACCTTAAAATAAACGACAAGCCTATAGATTTTGGAGTATATATAAACGCAGATGATATTGCCAAAAAATTAAGAGATAAGGTTTTTACTTTTATTGATTATAATATTGAAACTACAAACAAAGAATTTACTAAAATAGTTTTAGCTTCAGGCTTAATAGATGCCGGATTCTCTACAGATACGTTTAAGAAGTCATACTCCCTAAATGATAGTGTTGTTACTTTAAAAAATAAAAGCGCAGACGAGCGGCTGGCGCAGATATTAGCAGGTTTTTTACGAAAAAAGCTTTTAATGGAGAAAAAGAAATTCTCCTTTGAAACCGTTTTCTCACATTCTTCCAAGCTGGATATAATGCGTGAGGCGACAAATAATGGGTATAAAGTTTATCTTTATTTTGTTTCTACAGAAACTCCTGAGATCAATAAGTTCAGGGTTGAATCAAGAAAAATAAAGGGCGGGCACGATGTGCCACCAGACAAAATAGAAAGCAGGTATTACCGTTCATTAGAACTTTTATTCGAAGCATCCCAGATAGCTTACCAAGCATTCTATTTTGATAATTCTGAAAATGGGCAGGATTTCAAATTATTTGCCCACTTCAAAAAAATCGGCAACCAGAAGTCATGGGATAAGATCAATAAAAAGGATGTCCCAAACTGGTTTAAACAATACTATTCATCAAAGGTGAAATAGGTTCATGTGCGTAAAAAATAACTTAAGAACCAGATAGAAGCTCTGTTGAGGAACGGTGCCACCGCCACTGGTGCATAATAGCAGCAATTAAGTTGGGCTAATCCTTTGTTTTTATTTGGTATCGAGGATCATTGGGGAGTTGCCTTTGCCCATGATGATAATCTTGGCGTTGGAGGAGGCGGCAAGTTCTTTCATGGTTTTTATTTGCTCATACTGGAGTTGTTTGTCGGTGAGGCTTTCGCTGATGATACGCTGGTAATCGGCTATGCCTTGTGCTTCTACTCTTTTACGATCTGCTTCCTGACGCTCTTTCTGGAGGACGAACTGCATTTTCTGTGCTTCCTGCTCAGCATTAATTTTTGACTCGATGGCGTTTTTTACGGAGGTTGGTAATGCAATGTTTCTTATCAGGAGGTTTTCGAGACGCAGGCCGCGTTTATTGAATTCGCTTTCGAGCGCTTTGTAGATGCGTGCCTGGAATTCATCGCGCTTTGTAGAGTATAGCGATACGGCATCGTAATACACGGCATTGTCGCGGATATTGGTGCGTGAGATTGGGCGCACGATCTTGTCTTTATAATCGAGGCCCGTTTCTTTAAACAGGCTTGGGCTGGCTTCGGGTATTACACGGAAAAGAACTGTAAGGTCGATGGTAACTTCAAGTCCATCGGCACTGAGTACCCTGATGGCATCGTCGCCTATTTTGTCGCCCTCATTATGCACGCCGCTCATTGTATAATTTTGGGTACGCGTTTCTACCTCTACCACATCTACAAAAGGGTTTATCAAATGCAGGCCGCTATAGAGTACATCGGGCTGGACCTGTCCGAATAGTTTTTTCACACCTACATGGCCTGCATCAACCTGAACAATAGAAGCGGTGAGGACGCCAATTACTATAAGTAGCCCACCAACACCTTTTGCGGGATTACTAAGGAAAGCGAATTTGTAATTGACTTTAGGAATTATGAAACCGGCAATGATAATGAATATGCCTAAAATGATGAAGCCCATAAGATCGATTTATTATGCAAAAGTAGCTTGTATCAGGAAGATTGTCGAAAATACTTGCACCCGGGTGTGACGAAAGGTTTAAACAAATTGCCGGTTGCGGCGCATTTTAACACAACCTTTTCATATGCGGGTTGGATTCCGATATTATTGTAAAATAACTTCAATAGTTTTGGCCGCACATAACAATATAAAACTGCTATTGCTGTTATTGCATATACCAGTTTTTTAAAAACTACAAAAGCCTCATAATGAGTAATTATATAAAGACAGTTGCAGCATTAGTGATAATGTTGTTTTCATTGGGATCACAAGCGCAAAATAAATTTACGGTTAGCGGTACAATAAAAGATAAAAAAACGGGCGAGGTGCTTATAGGGGCTACTGTAAAGGTGGCGGATAAACCTGCGCTTGGGGCTGCTACAAATGAATATGGTTTTTATTCACTGACGCTGCCAACCGGGCCGTATAAGCTGCTGGTAGATTATGTAGGGTATAAAGAGCAGGAACTAGAGGTATCGCCAGATAAAAAGGCGAGCTATAATGTGTCGCTGGAAACAGAGGAGACACAACTTAATGAAGTAAAGGTGAGTGGGAAAGTGAACAACATCACATCTGCACAGATGGGCATGGAGAAACTGGATATCAAAGAACTTAATGCGGTGCCGGTAATATTCGGGGAGAGGGATGTGCTTAAAACGATACAGTTGCTGCCGGGTGTACAATCGGTAGGGGATGGTAACAGTGGATTTTATGTGCGCGGCGGAGCTGCAGACCAGAACCTGATATTACTGGACGATGCAGTTGTGTATAACCCATCGCACCTGTTGGGTTTTTTCTCTACGTTCAATTCAGATGCTATAAAGGATGTAACCCTTTATAAAGGAACGGCACCTGCGCAGTATGGTGGCCGCCTGTCGTCAGTGCTGGATGTGAAGATGAATGATGGCAATGACCAAAGCTACCATGTGAGCGGAGGGATAGGGCTTATATCATCAAAGCTGGATGTGGAAGGGCCGATACAAAAAGATGAAGGTTCATTTTTAGTTACTGCACGCCGCACGTATGCAGATATCTTCCTGAAGCTATCGAGTGATACAACTTTAAAGAAGAGCTCTCTTTATTTTTATGACCTGAATGCAAAATTGAATTATAAACTGGGAAAGAAGGACAGGATATATTTATCAGGCTACTTCGGGCAGGATGACCTGGGGCTTGGCGGCCTTTTCGGATTAAACTATGGGAATGCTACCGGCACGCTGCGCTGGAATCACATCATTAACGATAAACTGTTTTCGAATACCTCTGTTATTTACAGCGATTATGATTACAACATAGGGATCAGTTCCGGTGGTATCTCTGCAAATATACAATCGATAATAAAGGACTGGAACGTGAAAGAGGAACTGGAATATTATGCGAACCCTACTAATGAGATCCGCTTTGGATTGAGCAGCATTTATCATACGATAGAGCCGGGGAATATTACCGGATCGGGCATTACCAATTCTTCACAGCCTGATAACCACAGTCTTGAAAACGCACTCTATATAAGTGATAGCTGGAAGGCAAGCCCGCGACTGAACATTGATTACGGATTGCGTGTAAGCGCATTTTCTGTAATGGGCGGGGCTAACTTATATAACCTGGACCAGGCAGGTAATATACTGGACACGCTGCACTATGGCAGCGGGCAGATAGAACAAACGTATATAGTGCCAGAGCCACGCGTTTTTGCAAGCTATACACTCAATGATGTATCGTCGATAAAGATGGGCTATACGCGTAATGCGCAATACATGCACCTGATATCGAACTCTACGACTACGAACCCGACAGATAAATGGGTGGGCAGTGATAACAATATAAAACCTGAAATAGCAGACCAGGGAACACTGGGCTACTTCAGAAACCTTAAAAACGGCGATTATGAATTAAGTGCGGAGACTTATTTTAAGTATATGCAAAACCAAATAGATTACAGGGATGGCGCCAATGTGCTGAACAATACGCCCCTTGACCCCAAGCTATTGTATGGTGATGGCAGGGCATATGGTAT
Organism: uncultured Bacteroidota bacterium; assembly: GCA_903882965.1. GTDB lineage: Bacteria > Bacteroidota > Bacteroidia > Chitinophagales > Chitinophagaceae > Nemorincola. The sequence goes on along the minus strand of CAIRZD010000016.1, from coordinate 14,247 downwards.
AGAACTGTCGTTTAAGAAAAAAGTAGGGAAGTTTACCGGATGGGTTTCTTATACGCTTTCCAGATCAGAGATACAGATACTTGGGATAAACAGCAACAACTGGTATGCATCGAGGCAAGACCATACGCACGACCTATCGCTGGTAGGTATATACCAGCTTAATAAAAAATGGACCGTATCGGCAGATTTTGTTTTCTATACGGGAGCAGCAGTTTCTTTCCCGAGTGGTAAGTATGAGGTGAATGGTAACCCGGTATTTTTATATACCAGCAGGGACGGGTACCGGATGCCTGATTACAACCGGCTGGACCTGAGCTTTACGAAAAAACTTAAGCCGCATAAAAAATACACATCGGAACTGGTGTATAGTTTATACAATGCATACGGGCGGGAGAACCCATATATAATCAGATTTCAGGACGACCCGAATGATGCTGCGAAGACACAGGCTGTGCAGTATTCATTGTTCCGTTGGGTGCCATCTATATCCTATAACTTTAAATTCTAAGCAAAATGAGACTGCATAAATATTTAAACGTTGCTTTTCTATTCCTGTTGCTTGCTGCATTCAGCGCCTGCAAAAAGGTGATAAATGTAAACCTCAACTCGACCAATCCGCTATATGTGGTGCAGGGAAATGTGACCAACCAACCAGGGCCATATGTGGTGAGCATTACCAAGTCGATAAACTTTGACCAGGATAATGTATTCCCGACAGTGAGCGGTGCTGTAGTGGTGATCACTGATGTAACCGCAGGGCAGGTGGATACGCTGGCAGAAGGTACTCCGGGCAATTATAACACACATATCATAACAGGTACTCCGGGGCATACTTATAAATTGTATGTAAATGCAGCGAACAATATTTTTACGGCATCATCTACAATGCCGGCCATGGTGACACTTGATAGCCTGTATACGCAGCCATCGCCGTTTGGCGGCAAACATCCGGAGCTTGTGCCTGAATATACAGACCCTACTCTTGTGGGGGTGAATTACCATTACTACCATTTTATGGAGTATAAGAATGACACGGAATCAAGTGATGTGCTGGTGCGTAATGATGCCCTAATAAACGGACAGGTGATAAAGCAGCCGATAGGCGGGGATGCATTAAATCCAGGTGACAGCGTGGCCGTGTATATGGAATGTATAGACTCAGGGGTGTATGTATACTACTCGACGCTAAACCAAACGAACAATCAAAACTCTGCAACACCTGCAAACCCGCTTACCAACCTGACGGGTGGTGCACTGGGGTATTTTAGTGCGCATACTTCGAGTTTTAGGAGTTTGATAGTGCATCCGTGATGGGTTATCCATAAAATGCTACTAACTCCTTGCCTTCACCGTTTCGCATGTTATTGTTATTGACTTTTTGATTTTAGCCAAAGAACAATATCCTCAAACTTTTTTTCGCCTGTTGACATTGTAATGACATAGTTGTACATCTCGTTTTCCTGTACAGACAATTCTATGCCATACTCTTTTAATAAGGCTAACATGGCAAGAAAAGCTGTGCGTTTGTTGCCGTCAACAAAAGGATGGTTTATTATCAGACTTTCACCGAGAGCTGCAGCTTTTTCAAATGGCCCCGGATAAAGTTCTTTTCCGTCGAATGTTTGAAATGGTCTGTTTATTGCAGATAATAACAAATTTCGATCTCTTATTTCTTTGGCGCCGCCATAATCGAGAATAGAAAATTCATGAAGCAATAAGATATCTGCTTCTGATATCATTTAGCAAGTTTTTCGAGTACCGGGCCATATTTTAATTTAATACTCTCATAGTGGCGTGAGAGATTAATTCCATGTTTATCCTCAACATTTATTCCCTTAAGAAAATCAAGAACTATTTTTAAAGCTGTTTCGTCTTCCATAGCTTCAACTTTGATAGCAAATTGGCGAATAGCTTCTTCTTTTAATTCTAAGACGCTCATAAAACAATAAATTTAATTATAAAGTTACGACTTTATGTTAGTATTCTCTCTGCAAAATGATTAGCCTTATCCATAAAATGCGACTAACTCTTTGCCTTCGCTGTTTCGCATGCCGCGGTACATGCCGGCGGAGTTGAAGCAGAAATCGTAGTTGCCTTTTGCATCAACGGCGATGAGGCCGCCTTCGCCGCCTATTTTCACCAACTTATCTTTTATTACTGTGGCACAAGCATCCTGTAATGAAAGACCTTTATATTCCATAAGGCAGGAAATATCGTGGGCTACTACTGCGCGCAGGAAGGGCTCGCCATGGCCGGTGCAGGAGATGGCGCAGGTGGCATTGTTGGCATAAGTGCCGGCACCAATTACGGGACTATCACCAATGCGGCCAAAACGTTTGTTGGTCATGCCGCCGGTGGAAGTGCCTGCGGCAATATTGCCGTATTCATCGCATGCTACGGCGCCAACCGTACCGAATTTATGGCCGGGGTTTGGTAGTGTTTCTCCTTTTAGGTTATCTGCTTTATGATCGAGTTGGGTGAAATTAGTGTGGCGTATTTCGAGCCACTGGTCGTAGCGGGCCTGATTGAAGAAATATTCATCAGGGGCCATTTCTATTCCCTGGCTGAGGGCAAATTCTGATGCTCCATTGCCGCTTAGAAATACATGCCCTGAGTGCAGCATTATTTCCCGTGCCAGCACTATAGGGTTTTTGATATTGCGCACATTAGCCACAGCACCGGCAGCGAGATTGCTGCCATCCATGAGTGCGGCATCCATTTCATTGAGGCCTTTTTTAGTGAACACAGATCCGCGGCCTGCATTGAAAAGAGGGTCGTTTTCCATACAGGATATTGCTGCAACAACTGCATCGAGTGAGGTGCCTCCTTTTTGTAAAATTGAATAACCGCTGTCGAGGCCTTCTTTTAGTGCGGCGCTATATGCTGCTTCCTGTTGTTTATTCATTATGGCAGGTGTTATTTTTCCTGCGCCGCCGTGTATCAGTAAGGTAAAAGGCATTCTTGTTAAGTCAAAAGTTAAAAATGGAAACTTAAAAATGTGATGTTGTGAATAATTACTACTCGAGGTATACGGCTGTTATTGTTTTCCCTTTTGTTTCCACTTCAATATGGTCTTGTATGGTAGTGGCAACGGTGTGGCCTACAATATCGGAAGCAACCGGGAACGATTTGTGTTTCCGGTCGACCAATACGGCCACCATTACTTTTTTAAGATCGAAAGAAAGGATGGCATTGAGCGAATACATAATGGTTTTGCCGGAGTTTACAACGTCATCGCAAAGCACTACTGTTTTCCCGCTAAGGTTCATTTCGAAATCGAGCGCGTGATTGATCGGGTTTTTCTTGTTGATATTGACTGATGTAGTGTGTACCTTAAGGGGGCTAATTTCATTCAATAACGCGGAGAGATTATCGGCAAGAATTTTCCCGCCTTTTTCTACTCCTATCAGGATGATCTCTTTCTCGTCACTGTTTCGCTCCCATATCTCATAGGCCATACGGCGCAGTTTGTATGAGATGCGCTCCTGGTCGAGTATGAGCACTTGTTTTTTTTTCATAAATAATTAATTTGTTCTTATGGCTACAACCGGGTCCAGTCTTGATGCCGACCTGGCGGGTATCAATCCGGATAAAACACCCACGAATATAGAAACAAAAATACCAATAAAGAAGTTGCTTAAGGATAGCACAACATTGAACTGGAAAGCATAAGTGAGTACAAAACTTATGAGTACCACCAGCAAGATACCAACGGCACCACCTATGAGGCATAATACAACAGCTTCAAGTAAAAACTCCCACATTATAGAAGCTTTCCGGGCGCCAATGGCCTTTTTTAGTCCGATGATCTTGGTACGTTCCTTTACTGTGACAAACATGATATTTGCTATGCCAAAAGCTCCAACGAGTAATGAGAACCCTCCGATGACCCATGCAATAATATCAACGGTGCCAAAGACCATGTTGAGGCGCTGTGAAACCTGGCTGAGCTGGTTGATGGCAAAATCATTGGCCTGGCCGGGTTTTACTTTACGTACACGGCGAAGGACCCCTTCGACCTCATATTTCACTTCTTCCAGGTTTTTACCGTTGCCGGCTTTTACTGCAAGGAGCGGGTCGTAATTAAGAGAACGGGCATCAACGAGTGATGCAGCCATATAGTAGGGAAAAATGACCGCATTATCAAAGTCGAATCCAGCCATATTTTCTCCCACTTTTTTCATGACACCTACTACGATAAATTGCCTGCCCAGGAAGCTGACGTTTTTGCCGAGGGGGCTTACATTGCCTGTGAAGAGACCATTGTATACTTCATCTCCCAACACTACGGAGTTAACAGACCCATCGAGTTCGGCGGCGTTGAGGTAGCGGCCTGTGGCGATCTCAATATTTTGTATTTTATCAAAGCCATCTAATACTGCATAGCCGGAGATGCTGTTTACTTCATTGTCATTGTGTTTCAGCGTCATGCGGCGGGTATTGAGGCAAAGGGTAGTGGTAGAGACATCCGGGACCTGGGAGGCTATCGCTTTTACCTCTTGCGGTGTCATGCCGCGGCGGCGCCAATATTCCCACCATTTGTATTCTCCGCCATCGTCCATCCATGGCCAGCGGCCGATGTAAAGCACATCGCTGCCGAGTGTAGACATTTCTTTCTGTATGTTATTTTTCAGGCTGTCTAATACGGTAAGTACTGCGATGATGCAGAATATGCCAATGGTGATACCCAGGAGCGATAAGAATGTGCGGAGCTTATTTGCCCGTAGCTCCTGGAAGGCCTGAACAATGCTTGCGCCGATTATCTGAGTGATATTATTCATGTAATAAGCAAATTTAAAGGTTAATATCTGGTTTATGTAATATTTTTGTTGCAACCAAACTGATCTTCATTGCGCATAGCATCTTCTTTCCTGACGAAAAACAAGGCTCTTCATTATCCATTATTCAGGAATTACCTGTTATTACGTTTTGCTATTATTCTTGCGCTCAATATGCAGTCGACCATTGTGAGTTATTATGTATATAAACTAACACATGATAAGCTGGCGCTGGGTATGTTGGGATTATGGGAGGTGATACCGGCGATAGGGTTTTCGTTGTTTTCGGGGCATTTTGTGGATCTTAAAGAAAAGAAAACATTGCTGGTACAGTGCAGCATCGGGTATCTTTTACTTTCGGCATTTTTTGTTTTGCTGGCATGGCCTCATATGCAGGCAAGCTTGTCGGCCCATAGTATAGTATGGTTGATATATGTGGGCATTTTTGCGGGCGGCGCGCTGAGGGCATTTTTAAGCCCGGCATCATTTGCGCTGATGGGCATGCTGGTGCCGAGGGACCTATACCCGAATGCGACCACATGGAGCAGCACTTCATGGCAGATAGGAGCAGTTGTGGGGCCTTTATTAGGTGGATTCATGATCGCACTCAGTGGTTTCCAGATGAGCCTGGTAAGTGTGGGTTGTATAGAGTTAATTGCGCTTATGGCACTCCTTCGTATTCCTAAGCAGGAGATACTGAAGAAAGATAAGGAACCGATCATGAAAAGCCTGGGAGAAGGCATCAAATTTGTGTTCAGCACGCAGATCATACTTGCTGCATTGTCGCTGGATATGTTTGCGGTGCTTTTTGGCGGTGCGGTTGCTTTGCTGCCTGTTTATGCAGATGATATACTTAAGGTAGGTGAAGTAGGCTATGGCTGGATGCGCTCGGCACCGGGTATTGGCTCTGTGATCACTTTATTTATTCTGTCTTTTCTCCCGTTGAAAAAGAACCCGGGTGTGAAGCTATTGATTGCCATTGCGGGTTTCGGGGTCACTACTATCATCTTCGGGTATTGTGGTGTACTTGGTGGGAATAATGCGATATTTTCCATTGCGGGTTTCGGGATATCGTGGGGATTTATAATTGCTTTTTTTATGTTGTTACTGGGCGGAGCGTTTGATGCGGTGAGTGTAGTGATAAGAGGAACGATATTGCAGGTGTATACGCCGGATAGTATGCGGGGAAGGGTAGCGGCGGTGAATACGATGTTCATCAGTTCATCGAATGAGCTTGGTGCTATGGAAAGTGGGATTACTGCAAAATGGATGGGCACTGTACCTGCGGTGGTTATGGGAGGGTGCCTTACCATTGTAGTGGTTGGAGTAACGTGGTTTGCGGCGCCGATGTTGAGGAAGTTGAAATTACAACCCCAACCCCCTAAAGGGGCTTAGCTTGTGTGCCGGATATTTAGCGGTAGCTATTAATTGGGTGCCCTCTTATTTTATAATAGCTCTAACAGACAGGAATTTCCATATACTATTGGATAGCCCACTATGGGGCAAAGCACCTATTTCCTATATCATTTTTACTACAAACCGATAGCCCCAATGGGGCATACTAACAACTGTAAATATTCAGCATTGAATTATGCAAGAGGTATCTTAAAAGATAAAGCCCCTATGAAGGGGCTTTATCTTTTTAATTATACTCTTTAAATTATTGTTCTGACTTCACGAATTTAGAAGTTGATAACAACAGGTTGTTCTCATCATAGACCATGATCATATACATGCCGTTTGGCAGTGCGCTGATGTCTATTGTATGTGCATCATCCTGGTGGAGGATCATTTTGCCATCTATACCGAGCATTGTGATATTCACTTTCACCGCAGATTCAATGTTAAGCACAGAAGTTGCAGGGTTAGGATATATTTTGATGCCATTGGATATAGTAACATTATTTATTCCGGTGGTGCCACCGACTGTATAAACAGCAGATGTAACAGAGCAACCATTGATGTCAGTAACTACAACTGTATAATTACCCGCACCTGTTTCAACATAGGTGCTGCTATTAGCACCGGGTATTGCCACACCATTCTTATACCACTGATAAGAGTTGAAAGATCCTGTATACAATACATCAGGAGCGGTGAACGAAATAACAGGGTTTGGTGCATTTGACACTACAGTGCCGGGTATAGTTTCTGTACAAACACCATTTGTCACATCGAGTGAATAAGTGCCGGCTGAATCGGCAATATAGCCGGAGTTTGTAGCGCCGGGAATGATATTACCATTGTATAACCATTGGTAGGTAAGCCCTGTAACCGCAGTAGAAACATGCATATTTATTGTGCTACCGCTGGTGCAAAGTGTAGCAGCGGCGGGTACAACATCGATGCCGGCTATAGCAGGTGCTATGGTGACAGTGTATGTGGCGAAGCCGGAACATCCGGAAATATTAGTAAAGGTGTAGGTAATAGTAGCAGTGCCTGTAGTGATACCTGTTACATTACCTGAAGCATCGACAGTAGCGACTGTAATATCACTGCTGCTCCATACACCGCCGGTGGTTGCATCGGTCAATGCTATAGCTGAGCCTACACAAGCTGAAGAGAATGTAGCTGTGATAGGAGATACTGTTGGTACCGGGTTGACCAGGAACAATGCACTATCCACAACAGATCCGCAGCTATTTGTAACGGTATATGTTATTGTATCAAGGCCATTTGCCACAGCAGTAACCAGGCCAGTTACCGGATCAATGGTAGCAACTGTGGTATTTACACTGCCCCATACACCACCCGAAACAGTATCAGATAGTGTAGTAGCAGAACCAACACATAACGCCATCATGCCATTAATCGTACCAGAAACAGGCATAATATTCACTGTATCAGAAGCTGTTGCTGATGCAGTACATCCTGAACCGTTTGTAACGGTATAAGAAATAGTAGCAATTCCACCTGCTACGCCGGTTACATTACCTAAGGCATCTACTGTAGCAATAGTATTATCACTGCTGCTCCATACACCACCTGCTGTTGCATCGGTTAATGCAGTTATTGAGCCAACGCACTCGCTGGTAACACCTGTAACCGGTGTTACAACAGGTAATGTATTAACAGTGTCAGTAACAGATACTGCCGAAACGCAGCCATGAATATTAGTAACCTGATAAATGATGGTTACTGTGCCGGTAGTGATACCGGTTACTAAACCTGCCGAATTGATCGTGGCTATAGTTGTATCGCTGCTTATCCAGATACCACCTGTAGTAGTATTAGATAATGTAACGGAAGTTCCAACACATTCATCGGTAGTGCCGAGTATCGCAGAGATTACAGGCAATGGGTTAACCGTTACATTTAGTGTTGCAGCAGTTGTGCCACACATTCCTGTTACTGAATAACTGATCGTAACTACACCAGCACCAGTTCCTGTCAGGTTACCAAATGCATCTACGGAGCCTATTGTAGTATTACTACTACTCCACACACCGCCTGCTGTAGTATCGCTTAAGGTGATGGTGGAAGTAAGACAAACAGAATCTGCGCCCATAACAGCACTAACAACCGGTATTGCATCAATAGTATCTACTGTAGTTGCGGAACCTGGGCAACCAAAAGCGTTGGTTACTGTATAGCTGATGGTAACAATGCCTTGTGCAAGGCCTGTTACACTTCCTGTTGAAGTATTAACGCTGGCGACTGTAGCATCACTGCCTGTCCAGATGCCACCTGCTAAACCGTCAGTGAAACCGGCTACGGTTCCTACGCACTGGCTCACAGGCCCTGAAATTGCAGGCACTACAGGTAGTGGATTAACATTAACGATATGACGTGCCTCATTTGTACCGCACATATTTGTAAGTACATAGAAAATAGAATCTATGCCTGTAGTTACTCCGGAAACGATACCCGGGCCGAGTATAGCTGCAGTACCATTACTGCTGAGCCATATGCCGCCGGATACTGTATCACTTAATGTGATGGCTGAACCAACACATACATTTGAAATGCCGGTAATAACGCCCGGGTTAGGGATGCTAACTACAGTAACTATTTTAAACGATGAAGTAGATCCGCATGCGTTTGTTACGGTATAAGATATAGGGTCGGTACCTACAGCGACACCTGTAACTGTAATAGATGGGACACCTATCGCTGTAATAGCAGCATTGCCATTACCCGCACTCCAAACACCGCCACTTGTAAAATCAAGTAATGTGATAGTTGATCCTACACATACACTATCCGGCCCAAGGACCGTATTTGCACTTGGTAATGGATTTACAGTGATAGTTTTGGTTGTGCTCACTGTTCCGCAGGATGCGGTGATCGTGTATATGATATTGTCTGTACCTGCAGTTACTCCGGTTACAACACCTGAAGCACTTACTGTGGCATTGCCGTTGCTGGCGCTCCATGTGCCTCCGCTTACGGCATCAGATAAAGTAATTGTGCCGGCTATACAAACACCTGAAGCGCCATTGATAGTTCCCGCACTTGGTGCAGGTGCTATTGTAATGACCTTACTTGCAGTTCCGAGCCCGCAACCGTTGATGACAGTATACTTGATCGTGTCTAAGCCTGCTGTTATTCCCGTTACCAAACCTACGCCCGATGTAACAGTTGCATTTGCATTGCTGCTGCTCCATGTTCCACCTGCATCAGCGTCGGTAAGCAGGATTGTAGACCCAACACAATCACTTGATGGACCAACAATCGGTGCAGGGGTAGCTGTAGCATCTACATTCACCGTAGCACTGGTAGTATAGGTGCCGCATGCAGTTGTAAGGGTATAAATAACGGTATCAAGCCCGGCAGTTACACCAGTAACAAGGCCAGTACCGAGGCCAACGGTTGCATGGGTATTTGTACCACTCCATGTGCCACCCGGTGCAGTTGCATCAGATAAAGTAATTGATGATGCAACACATACATTTGCCGGCCCGGTGATGGTTCCGGCTCCTACTGTTGAAGGTGTGATGGTAATATTTAAAGTTGAATTTGCACAAGCTCCCGGTGCAGAGTAAACTACAGTTTCCGGACCAGCGGTGAGTGCAGTTAACACACCAGTAGGGGATATGACAGCATTACCATTAGTTACGCTCCATACGCCACCGGCGGTATAGTCAATATATATATCAAATGAGCCTTGGCATACTGTTAATGGCCCCAAGATGGTGCCTGAGCTCACGGATGCAGCGACAGTAACTGCGTAAGTGGCATATGCTGTGCCGCAAGCGCTGGTAACAGCATAGCTTATCAAATCAGTACCTACTGTTATACCAGTTACAACTCCACTGGCGTTTACGCTTGTATTTCCATTTGTTTCACTCCATACGCCACCAGAAACGGCATCTGTAAGATCAATAAATGAGCCCGGACAAAGGATCGTGGTAGGGCCGGTTATTGTTCCGGGGCTAGTACCCGTATTGACAGTAACCGTAGCTGTTGCTATACATGTTCCGATAGAATAAGAAATAGTAGCTGTTCCAATTGAAACGCCTGTAACTACTCCTGTTGCACCAACAGAAGCGCTGGCACTGCTGCTGCTCCATATACCGCCGCTTACTGCATCCGTGAGGTTAGCAGTACTTCCGATACATACACTAGCTGTAGCCGGAGTTATAGCAGCAGGTGTAGAACCCACTGTAATTAGTGCTGTTGAAAAACAACTTCCTATTGCATAAGAGATAGTAGCCGTACCAGCTGATACCGCTGTTACAACACCGCCCGCAACAGTAGCGTTTGCGCTGCTGCTGCTCCATACGCCACCACTTGTAGCATCAGTTAATGTTGTTATGTTGCCTATGCAAAGTGTTGCCGCAGCAGGTGATATCGGGGTAACTCCTGCATTGATAGTTATTGCTGCAGTAGAATAACATGTACCTATTGAATAAGAGATAGTAGACAAACCAACCGCAACGCCTGTTACAACACCAGTAGGGCCAACAGAAGCGTTACCATTACTGCTGCTCCATAAGCCGCCTGAAGTAACGTCGGTAAGGTTTGTGGTGCTGCCTGTACATATTGTAGCAGAAGCAGGAGTAATAGCAGCAGGACCATTGTTTACAGTAGCCACAGTAGCTGCCGAGCAACCTCCAAGTGTATATAAAATAGTAGTGGTGCCTATGCCAACAGCTGTTACTAAACCGCCAGCACTTATAGTAGCAACTGCAGGTGTACTACTGCTCCATACTCCGCTGCCTGTAGCATCTGTAAGTGTAGCAGTGCCACCTGAGCAAATTGTAATGGGAGTAGGGTTAATGGCTCCGGGAGTAGTATTTACAGAAACAACAGCTGTAGCATAACACGTGCCTATAGAATAAGAGATAGTAGATGTGCCAGCTGTTACACCTGTAACAACTCCTGTAACACTGACTGTAGTATTGCCGTTACTGCTGCTCCATACGCCACCGGAAGTAGCATCTGTGAGGTTTGTTGTGCCGCCGGAACATACTGTTGCAGTAGCCGGGGTAATAGCAGCAGGGCCATTGTTAACAGTGGCAATAGTAGTTGCCGAGCATCCTGCAATGGTATAAGAAATAGTAGTAGTACCTATGCCAACGGCAGTTACTAAACCGCCGCCTGTTATGGTAGCAACAGTTGTGGTACTGCTGCTCCATGCACCACCGCCAGTAGCATCTGTAAGTGTAGCCGTGCCGCCTGAGCAGATCGTAACCGGAGCAGGATTAATAATTGCCGGTGTAGTATTAACAGTAACAACAGCTGTAGAAGAACATGTGCCAATTGAATAAGAGATAGTAGATGTGCCTGCCGTTACACCTGTAACAACACCTGTAACACTAACGGTAGAATTGCCATTGCTGCTGCTCCACACGCCGCCGGAAGTAGCATCTGTGAGGTTTGTGGTGCTGCCGGTACATACTGTAGCAGTAGCCGGAGTAATAGCACCAGGGGCATTGTTAACAGTAACAACTTCAGTAGCAAAACAGCCTGCAAGTGTATAAGAAATTGTAGTAGTGCCTATAGCGACTGATGTTACTAAACCTGTACCCGATATAGTGGCAACAGATGGAGTGGTGCTGCTCCATGCACCGCCGCCTGTAGCATCGGTCAACAGCAGTGTGCCACCCAGGCATATTGTAGCCGGTGTAGGGTTAATAGGTGACATAGTGTTAACCGTTACTATTGCTGTTACAATACAGCCAGCACCAGAAGTATATGTAATAATTGAGGTGCCCGCGGCAACTCCGGTTACAATTCCGGTAGTGGCACCAATCGTTGCATTAGCGTTGCTGCTGCTCCAGTTGCCGCCGGCAGTGCCATCTGTCAATGGAGTTGTTCCGCCTGTGCAAACTGTCAGGGTGCCATTTATAGCAGTAGGCAATGCGTTAACCGTAACAATTGTTGTTGTAATACAACCGGTGGATAACGTATACGTGACAACAGTAGTGCCGGGTGTTACCCCGGTAACAACACCAGTAGCTGCACCGATGGTTGCATTAGCATTGCTGATGCCCCAATTGCCTCCCCCAGGAGTAGAATTGAGTGTAGTTGTAAGGCCTACGCAGACACTGGATATCCCTGTTATTGCTGTAGGGTTAGGGTTTACGGTAAATATGGCCGTTGTAGTACAACCCGGACCCGAAGTGTAAGTAATCGTTGAAGTACCTGCTATTACTCCTGTAGCAATACCGGTACCTGCACCAATATTAGTATTCCCATTACTACTGCTCCATGTGCCGCCTCCCGAAGCGTCTGTAAGTTGACTTGTTAGTCCAACGCAAGCTGATAGTGTACCTAAGATCGCAGTGGGTACTGCATTGACTGTTAATACAGCAGTTGCTGCACAACCAACAGTACCAATTTTTACGGTATAGCTAATTGTAGATGTTCCTGCGGTTATGCCGGTTGCACTGCCACTTGCAGAGCCAATAGATGCTACCGTAGTGGTGGTGCTGCTCCATGCGCCGGTAGGGGTAAGATCAGTCAGTGTTGTTGAAGCACCTACACAAATACTCAGTGTGCCATTAATGGCAGTAGGATTAGGGAATACATCAATAACTGTAGTTGTAGTTGTTGTTCCGCATGCATTTGTTGATGAATAAGTAATTGTAGCTGTACCAAAAGCTACGCCGGTTACTACTCCTGTACCGGAAACAACCGTAGCTACACCAGTATTACTGCTGCTCCATGTGCCTGATGTACCGGTAGCTGTAGCATCGCTTAGTGTCATTGTAGATCCAACGCATACAGTGTCTTTGCCGGTTATTGCACCGGCAAAAGGATATGCGCATATTATTACACTACCATTACCGCAGGTAGTATTACTATCATTTGTTGTAACAGTTATTACTCCTGAACCGCCAACATAGTTAGAGCCTGCGCCACCTGCAGCTGCGTTAAGTCCGCCACCGCCGCCGCCGCCTGCCCACCAGCCGCCGCCACCACCACCACCACCATCGTCAGTGGCTGCTTCATTACCTCCATTGCCCCCAACAGTTTGTGTGCCTGCTGTGCCTGCACCAGTACCGGTTCCTGCGCCACCTGTGCCACCTGCAGCTTGTGTACCACCGCCACCACCTACAGCCGGTGCAGTACCATTACCTCCTGCAATACCGGTAGGCCAATAAGCGTCGCCGCCATGTACTCTATATCCTGCGCCATTACCAGCGCCACCACCGCCGCCGGCAGCTTCGAGCACAGTATTTGCAATTGCTGTTCCTCCAATTCTAATAGCGGAAGATCCACCACCACCACCGCCAGGGAAGTATGTGCCAGTACCTGTGCCGCCTATGCCACCTGCACATGCTCCGACCCCTGCGGCAGGGGCTGTGTCCGCCTGTCCGCCTACATACACATTCAATACTTGGCCGGGTACAACAGAATAGGTACAAACTACAAGGCCCCCCAATCCGGATGTATTGCCACCTGGTGCAGCACTATTCCCTCCGCATCCACCGGTCATTGTAACACCGATAATTGTACACCCTGTTGGCACTGTATAAGTAACAGGCGTGGCAGAAGGTGTGGTAAATGACGTAGATTGTGCGATAGCAGTCTGTGTGCCAACTATACATGACAGTATAGCAAAGACTCCTGCGAAAATCGAAATGCCCTTGTTTAATTTGCCTGCAAATCGGTTTGTGAATTTGTTCACGTGCTCCATTTTCGTAAAATTGCTTGGGTAATTATTATTCATAAAATAGTTTTGGGTGGTAATGCTCTTTTATATGTCTAGATATTTTTGAAACAATAAATTCCTTTTTAAAAGATGGTATACCTTTTAAAGCGGGTATAAAATTAATTTAATTTCACTCATAACAAAATTGTCCTCTATTATTTGGGGTGGAATAACATATAGTTAAGAATAAATATTTTTTTATTATAAATCATATTAGCTAACAGTTAATATTCATGCCATCATTTAAATTGAATAATGATAATATTAATGCATATGTTACTAAAATATACTTATTTATATTTTTTGACTCATAAACATACGGAACTTTTTCAAAAAGGGCAAAATATTTTTGGGAAAGCCTGATTT
>CAIRZD010000015.1 GCA_903882965.1 uncultured Bacteroidota bacterium | reverse complement strand
CGTAAGTTCTTTTTCATAAAAATCTGCCCGGCTTATGTTAAGCCCTATCACACCTACCAGTATTATTCGCCCCCTTTTCCGGCTCATCTTAGCCGCATCTGATATGATACCATCCGTTTTAGCTGATGCGGTAATTATCACGCCATCAGCCCCTATACCATCCGTAAGTTCCATTACACTATTCACTACATCTGCCCCCTCATTAGGGTTTATGGTTATGATCCCTTTCTTCTTTGCTATAGCTGTTTTATTGGCATCAAGGTCTACCCCTATTACCCGGCAGCCATTGGCAACAAGTAATTCAGCAGTGATTAATCCTATTAGTCCCAGCCCCACCACTACTATAGTTTCCCCTAGTTGTGGGTCACAAAGGCGGATACCTTGCAAACCTATTGAACCAATAACCGTAAACGCAGCCTCATCATCAGTCACATTATCAGGTACATGAGCGCAAAGATTTTTAGGCACACTCACAAATTCCGCATGCGGCCCATTGGATGCCACTCTATCACCTATCGCGAAATCATGCACACCATCACCCACAGCTATAACACTGCCTACATTACAATACCCAAGCGGCAAAGGCTGACCCAGTTTATTGAAAACTGCAGTTAAAGTCGGCCTTAATCCTTCTGTTTTAATTTTATTTACTACCTGCTTCACTCTATCTGGTTGCTGGAGCGCTTTCTGAAACATATTCGCCCTGCCAAACTCCACTAACATGCGCTCAGTACCAACTGACACCAGACTGCGCGTAGTTTTAATAAGTACACAACCTTTTTTAACCCTAGGTGCGGGCACTTCTTCCAAAACAGTTTGCCCGCTTTTAAAAGATTGAATGATTTGTTTCAATGTATATATGCTTAAGGCTAAAGTTGAATAAAAAATACATATGCGTATTTTTTATTTAATCATATTTTTTCAAGTTGCAAAGGTAGCGAATATAGCCAATTTCTGTGAGATATGTTTATTGACAAATCATATTACGCATATTGAGTTACAGCGACATATGCGTCATTCATCTTTGGACTTTATACTAGCTATTATATACTCAATTTACTGCAATAAAACCGCCAACAAACGATCCACCTCATTAGCCGTGACAATTTTTGGAAACGGTAGTTCCGAACTCAAAGCCCTAATAACTGCATCAGCAATAGATACACTATTATTCGGATCAAACGTCAGGCTTGGAGTTACAACATCATGTACGTAAGGCAGGTCTGATGCAATAATTTTCATACCACTATCCGCGGCTTCTATCAATGGGAGGCCGAAACTTTCAATTATGGAAGGGAAAATAAGATATGGACAATTGAAATACAGTTCACGTGGATCAAGGTATTTATGGTTCACGATCCTGGCGCCCCTGGCATTTAGTTCGTTTACTCTCGTTATAAAATGAGGTGCAGTATCATCTATCGTCACGTGCAGAATTGGTTTGCTACCATGTTCTAATAGATATTCCCATGCATCTAACAACCTTGGGTAATTTTTTTGCGGAGATGGATTACTGATAAATACAAACTCATCCTTTGACCTTTCATTAAATGGTTTATAACCAGTTGTGTATTTCCTATTGTCATAAAAAGGGATCGTAAGGCAATGTGCATTATCCTTTAACCCCAAGGAAGTAAGGGCTTCAACCATATGTGACGTCTGCACTATATAGTAATCCGTATTATTATTATATCGTTTTACCACCAGGTATTTCAGGTATTGCGAAAAATACATTTTAGTGAATTTTCGCATGGGTGCTTCCAGTAGTTTCTGATTGTGAAAATAAGTATAAGCGGGCACCTTAAGTTTAATCGGAGGTGGGGTGTTGGCAAAACAAAACACCTTCGTGAATTTGCTTTTTTGTTGCTTATAAAATTTTATTCGTGCACTCATCTTATTGGGGATCACAGTATAATTTTCCATTAAAGCTGCCGGCTTGTCAAAGCGCGGATCTAACAAAAAATAAAAATTATCCTTTTCCGGATGAGCAAAAATTTTCTCTATGAGGTATTCCAACAACACCGCCCCTCCTCCCTTGTTTATAAACAACGCATCTATAAGTATCATTTTCGGGTATGTTGTTGTTTTAACTTTTGAAATTGCTTTTCAATCATCAAAAATTGCATGTAAGTAGGTGTCGTATAAGATGCCCCACGCCCCTGCGGAGTTGCATTGGGGAAATATTGATTGAAGTTTTCAAGCACACGTACAAGCCCCTGCACCGATGCATCAAATAAACGGGCATAGTTATACGCAACAGTATCTGCAAGTGTATCTCTGAATATAATAGGCAATTTTTCCAGCAAAACTATCTCACCTGTATCTATATGCCTGTCTATTTTATGAATAGTATATCCAGTCTCTACCGCCCCATTGTATATCTCCCATATAATACTCTGCGCATTTTGGTACTTGGGCAAAATCTCATGATGGATATTAAGCATGCCATACCTTGGCACGTTAAACACCTTTTTTGAAATATACCCGTTCCCGAGGCTCAGCCCGATATCTGCGCCGGTCTCCTTAAAAATCTTTACTGTTTCCTCACTATTAGTAGATGGCACTCGCCGGAATGGGATATTGTGCCGCCTGCAATACTCTTCTGCATTTTCTATCTTACAGTATTTATTCACGTCTTCATTATACCACTTGCGCATCTTTACGCCATTCATTGCGCCTAAAAATCCAATTTTCAATATCTTTTTTATCCGTCGCAGGTAATAGTTCTTATCCTTATTTATCTTCCCTTCACTCACTACCACCATAGCTATCTTCATACTCTTACAGTTATGCAGCACCGGCAAATGATGCCCTGTAGTACCATACACAGAAGTAGTAAGAATGATCACTTTCATTTGAAACTATCCGGATAAAAATTGTTATTAATACTTACGTTTTTTGCGTTATTGATCAGGAAGTACATAATATGGTTTATGTCCCATCCCAATACGGTATGATCTCTGCGAATACATAACTCTTCGCCGGTAATTGCCGCAACAGGATTTATGTGGCAACCTCTTTCTGCAGTTGCACATGTTAAAAAGCCAGCATCAAAAACAGCTTTCCTGCCAACAGCACTGAAATGAAAAAACCGTCCGTATGGAAATGCAAAGTGCTTTACATTGCCGCACCGCTCGTTCAATATACGGTAAGTCTCATGCATATCATCTGTTATGGCTTCAGTCGTTGCCTTGGCTATATTCATGTGCATCATGGTATGGCTGCCTATTTCATGCCCCCACTGCTGCAATTGTGTTACCTCATCCCAATTCAAAAACTCAACCGGTGGAAACTCTAGTATATCTTTGCAATATTTTTTTATTTTATTAAAATCCGCTTCACCCACTATCCCAGGGTTTATAAAAAAACAAGCCTTTGCATCATACTCATTCAGTATTTCCGCAGCATGCAAATTATTTCTAAACCCATCATCAGAGCTGAATGTGATATAAGCCTTATCAATAGCACCGGTTAAGACTTTATTCACCGCATCATTGTAAGAAATGAACTGGTGATGTTTGCTTAAACGCTTCAGCAATACATCAAGCCGCCTTTCTTCATCTTTAAAAACATGATGTATATATAGAAACTGTACTCTCGGCTTATTTAAATATTGCTCGCTGGCCGCCAAAGACAATCCTGTAAGCGCGATATTGCGCAGGTGCCCTCTAAACGTTTTCGTTTTTGATCGCTGCAGTTCTTCATAATTAGAAATAAATCTATCCATATCTGCTAACTTTCCCAGGGTATTGGAGGCTTACTCTTTCCGTTATATGTACTATCTATAATCTTCAAATAATATTCAGCCCCTGCCTCTGCACTTATTGATTTTTTCGCCCAATCTTTTATCGCTTCAGGGCCTGCAAATTTGCTGTCATTTAGCAACTCTTCTATTGCCTTTCTGCAACTCCCTTCTTCTGCCCAACTAAACACTACCCCGTTAAAATTACTTTTTATCGCCCAACTTACGCCACAAATATTACTGCATATCCCCTTCAGGCCATTTAACAAGCCCTCACTCACGATTACTCCCCACCCATCTTTTTTTGTGCTCGGCAAAACTACCCAATCATAATTAATATATTTGGTAACCAGTTCATCATATTTTAGAAATGGGTAAAAACGAATCTTTTCAATGAGCTCATTATCAGCAACAAATTTTTTCAGGCTTTCTCCTTCCGGCCCATCGCCATATATATCAAGTCTGTATTTTTTATCTTTCACTGCAGCTAACTCAGCCACAAAACGTGATATACCTTTACCTTCTTCTATCCTGCCGGCATATATAATTCTCTTTTCTCCGGCTGGCTCCGGTTTAATATCCGGCACTTTTACACTTACAAAATACGCCCAGGGGAAAACACGTTTTGGATCAAAACCAAGCCCTGTATAAGTATTGACCCCAGCTTTACCTACCGCTAAAAAGAAATCAATATGCTTATAATAACGGAGCTTATAGTAAAAATACTTCAGGTGCCTCAGTTTGCCTTTAACTCCGGCGTTATTATATGACTCAGACAATGACCCCATTTTCCCTTTTTGCCTTACACATTCGTCATAAGCCATTGTCATCAGTCGCCCCACGCGCACTCCTCCCAATACATGCACCGCATCCTTGTATTTACTGAATATACCTGCAACTTCTTCTTTTGACGGAGACAATATTATCTCCACCTGCTCCACAACCGGCACTTCCCATCCCATATTCTTTCGGTATGGTGTAATATCATGCTCTACCACCAATAATACCTTGCTCACAGAAGGTTGTTTTGCCAACGCTTCCAGAAAGGTCTTTTGATGAATGCTTATTATACCTTGCCAAAAAATAAGTACCATGCTCTATTTATTTTTTACATCCAGCTCCTTGTATACTTCCAGGTACTGGGCTGCTATTTTTTTGTAATTATACTTGGCCGCATTTTCATAGCCTTTGCCCACCATATCATCATACAGCTTTTTATCGCTTATCAACAATGATATTGCATCTTTTATCTCACTCACACTATAAGGATCAACCAGTATTGCCGAGCCTTCTCCCACTTCTTTCATTGCACCGATATTACCTGTAATAACAGGGCGCCCCATAGATTGCGCCTCTATAATTGGCATTCCAAAACCTTCATAAAAAGAAGCCATAAACAATATGTCACAAGCAATATACCGCTTATATACATCCTCATCCGAGAGGTCATTATAAACAGTATACAATATATTGTACTCTTTAAGCCTGGCCAGTTCATCCTCCGCAGGCCACCCAATAATGTCTACATGCAGGTCAGCCCCTTTTACGGCTTCGATAAGATTATCCAGGTTTTTGTGTTTGCCGGTGCCCATCATTAATATTACCGGTCGGTCATTCAGTTTATCTTTCTTCACTACCTTGAATAAAGGCTTTACCGGGTCATGGATAACTCTTATTTTATCCTCAGGAAAATTAAAATAATGGATCAGTTTTTGTTTCGTGAACTCTGATACTACCGTAACAATATCAACATATTTTAACGGAAAATAAAACCAAAACAGCCGATAAACAAGTTTTACAAATTTGGAATGGATGGGATTTTCATAAAACCCAAAATCGTGAATGGTAAGTATCGTTTTCTTTCCCCTCAACCCGATCGCCAGAAAATTCACATCACCGGTAATATGGTTGATTGCATTGGCCGCTTTTCCTGCTTTTATTATATTTTGTATCCTCGACAATTTCGCGTCACAATAAAACTCACTGATCTCAGCTTCGTCTTTTAAGCAGTTCTTTACCAAACCGAAAATCCCTTCAATAGAAACTCCCGTCTTCCTTGGCTCCCTATAAAAGTAAGTTACTGACAGCATAAAGGATTTTAATATTCACATAGAAATAGCACTATAGCAACTACATTTACTTTCCTATGTATTTATAGATATAACAAGCATAACCCTCAGATATTTTATAAGGCGACTTGACAATAATACTATGGGTAAAATTGTTGTAATTATTGTCATCAATCGTAGCAATGAGCTGGTACCTGTCTTTTAAAAATGTTTTCTCGTAAATACTCCTTAGCTCATTATTTTTGTTGATGATAAAATAGTCATACTTATGATTTTGATAGTACACTATTTTTTCGTCAAGTGTTCCGTTTTGTTCCAGGCACTGGTATGTCCAGTTATGTTTTTTAACAATGTAGTAATATTCAAAATCCGCAGCAACTGAGGCATGCATTGGAATGGTACTCGCTATCACTTTATCGTAATATACAGGATTGCGCTGATCCATACTTGCAAATATGTATGTTGCCTTAAAAATAAAAAACGCGATAAACAAACAGATAAGAGAACGTGTGAATACCCTGACAAATAAATTATTAAATACATTAACAGTAGCCCCAACAATAATTATAGTTGTAAACGGAACAATCAAGCCATAGTACCTTCCTGCAATACCTCCGCTCACCATAAACAGGAATACTATTATTCCCGGAACGGTGAATAATATGACATTGATATTTTCCT
>CAIRZD010000014.1 GCA_903882965.1 uncultured Bacteroidota bacterium | reverse complement strand
AGAAAGTAACTGGCTGAAAACCGGCTGTCCGACAAAATCTGTAGATTTGTTCATTCAATTTTATGGTGTGGTAACTACAAAATTGATAAAGGGTGGCCATATTCTGACCACCCTTACTTTTTTTTATCTCGGACAACAATAGTTTGAAATATATCCGCCATAGCCGGTTGCTGTTGTGTTTAGCAGCCATGAAGTAATTTCTGGCGCAAGCTGAGCATGTCCTGTTGTTGCAAACAGCAACAAAAAAGTGCTATATAAAAAGGTCTTTTTCATTTTTTTTGAGATTTAGTTTTGATTGTTATTAGTACAGTCAGCTACTTAAAGTGCTAAAGGATTCAGGCAAACTATCGGCACCTAATTTTTTATTAATTTTTCGGTTACGGAATACCCGGTAGTAGTTGTTACTTTCACAAAATATACACCGTCAGGCACGCCAGCTACATTCACGGTCTGGCTGTTTGAAAGACAAATAATCTGGCCTAATAAATTTGTCACTTCTATAGTCTTGATCATTTCGCCATTCTTAATATCAACATGGAAATAATCAGGCGTAGGATTTGGAAAAAGAGTTATTGCCGGGCCGGTTGTTATTTCACTTACTGCTGTAGTCGAATTCAAATTGCAGGTGTATGAATATGGATTTAGCTCTATTGGATTGCCGGGAGTTAAAACCTCCCCGGTAAATGCAGAAGAGGTATCGGGATAAAGAATACATCGGAATACTTGCGTTGAAGCACTTGTTGTGCCTTGGGCAATCGGGCCAGTAGAATCAACGGGATTAATATACTCCCATACCGTATTTTTTAGTGAATCTATTTCAAAAAAATCACCTGTAGTGGCAGCATCAACCAACGTATTGCCATTAGACAAGCGCTGTGCACTCCCCATGCTCTTAGCATAAAAATTAGCGGGTACAACATTCATATATGTCCAGTCTAATGCAGTTGGGTTGAATGGCTGCCCGGTTACGATCGAATAGTTGCCTGCCGAGTCTATGGGTGGGTTAATAATGTCAACAGACGATGCATTTCCACCAGGTCTGCCGTTGCCATTATTGAAGACCATTATTTTCCCTGCATCTTTATAACCTTGCGGTATCCACGTAGGATTATGCTGTAAATAGAATACCTGGTCGGAAGCAGTGCCCCTGTCATAGGCCTGTGGATTACCCCATCTGTATAACAGGTCCCCTCCTTTACCATGAACTCCCCCTGAATGTGAAGCAGCGATCGCAGTGGTTGTGCTATGGTCAATAATATAGATCTCACTTAAATTGTGTGCACTGATCATGATCTGGTCCAGGTCAGAATTATAAATTACTGCGTTTTGATGTATCCAATCCGGTGACGTAGTTGCGTCAAAATTCAGGTTTAATAATTCAGGATGATCGGCAACTACGCCATAATTGCTTTTAGTACTGTCAAAATCCTGGATCAGATGATCCCATAAATTCCATTGCCAGACAATATTAGCCGAATCGGTCCCTACCGGTTGTAGTTCAATTATTTCTGCACTCCACAAACTGGTTCCAAGCAGAGCGGGATTTCTTCCTGCTGCAATTGCCGCACTGTCAGATATAACAACCCAGACTGAAACTAAAATATTTCCATTAGGTAGTGGGTAGACATCATGGTTTTGAGTTCAGTCGAATTATGCAATATATATGACCATAATACACTTCCATTCCAATCCATTCTTTGAATTTTACCTCCTGCAGCACCATTAAGATTAAAAACTGTGCTCATCAGCGCCTCTGTTCTTAGAAGGCTTCCATCCGGAAGTAAGTAAACAGATAATCCCGGTGCATTGCCACTGGCCCATTTATGAATTTCTTTCCCGCACTTATCAATAAGATAAGTAGTATCTGAACGGATAGGGGCAAAAAGCACATATCCATTATCAAGACTGCCACTTAAATGGCTGATTAAACCAACGGTAGGTGTCTGTGCATTTAGATTGCTTATGGAAAATAATATGCCACAAGTAACACAACATAGGAAAAAACGCAACTTTTTCATAAAATAATATTTTTGATTATTAGTGATTTTAAAAAATGTTCCTTCCTAAGACTTAATGAATAAAACTTCGTTTAATATAATAACATATTTATT
>CAIRZD010000013.1 GCA_903882965.1 uncultured Bacteroidota bacterium | reverse complement strand
TTCCAGTTTATGGTCTTGTTCAGCTCTATCATCCTGTCTTTTACCGCCGTTGTGCGGATGAACCAGGCATCGAGCGGATAGTATATGATGGGCTTATCTGTGCGCCAGCAATGGGGGTAGGTATGCTCGTATTTTTCTACTTTAAATGCGTGGTCACTGAGTTTTAGCTTCACAGCTATATCTACGTCCACATCTTTATAGTCGGGGTCGTTCTTGTAATCTTTTACATATCTCCCACTGAACTCACCTGCATAGTCATTAAACTTGCCTTCCTTATCAACCATGATGAGGATGCCGATATCATTCTTTTTACCCACACGGTAATCATCTGCTCCAAAGGCCGGGGCGGTATGCACTATACCTGTACCATCTTCGGTAGTAACGAAGTCGCCGCATATAACACGCCATGGATCGCCACCGGCTATCTCGCGGGTGTTGCCATCACAATGCAGTAACTGGTCATAGCGCAGGCCTTCCATTTTGCTGCCTTTGAACTCTGCTATTACCTTCCATGGAAGTATCTTGCTTTCACTCGTATA
Source organism: uncultured Bacteroidota bacterium (assembly GCA_903882965.1). GTDB lineage: Bacteria > Bacteroidota > Bacteroidia > Chitinophagales > Chitinophagaceae > Nemorincola. The sequence goes on along the minus strand of CAIRZD010000013.1, from coordinate 9,852 downwards.
TATCGTAAAATCAGACTCTTGTGCTTCAGGCTTAAAGTATTTGTTTAATAGTGCTTTGGCCAATATCACATTACACGGATGGTGGGTGTATGGGTTAAAGGTTTGCACCATTACGTAGTCGATGTTCGGACCTACGGTAAGGCCGCAATTGCTGGGCAATGTCCATGGAGTGGTGGTCCATGCCATGAAGAAAACAGCCGCTGCCTTGTCTGCTTCTATAAGGCCGCCGCCTATGGGCATATTTACAAAAGGCTCCCATGCACCACGCGCAATGCGCTGAAGATCAAACTGTAATGGGTTGAGGTATTCGATCTCGCCATTCCTTTCAGACTGGGCGGGGGTGAGGCTGAACATAGCCACCACAGTAGTATCTTTTACATCTTTGTATGTACCCGGTTGGTTGAGCTCGTGGCTGCTGAGGCCTGTGCCTGCGGCAGGTGAGTAGGGTTGTATGCTCACGCTCTTATAGAGCAGGTCTTTATTATATAATTCCTTAAGCGCCCACCAAAGGGTTTCGATATATTTATTGTCAAATGTGATGTATGGGTCGGTCATGTCTACCCAGTAGCCCATCTTTTCGGTGATCTCTTCCCACTTGTCTTTATACCGCATCACCACCTCGCGGCACTTTTTGTTATAATCTTCTACTGTTATCTTTTTACCTATATCTTCCTTGGTGATGCCCAGTTCTTTTTCCACACCCAGCTCCACGGGCAGGCCATGGGTATCCCAGCCGGCCTTGCGGTTCACCTGGTAGCCCTGCATGGTTTTGTAGCGGCACACAAGATCTTTAAGGGTACGGGAAATGACGTGGTGTATGCCCGGCATACCATTAGCACTGGGTGGCCCTTCATAAAACACAAATGGCTCCGCACCATCGCGCAGCTTCACGCTATTCTGAAAAGTGCTGTCCTTCTTCCATATTGCCAGGAATTCCTGCTCAATGGAAGGCATATTCAAACCCTTATATTCTTTGTATTTGCTCATTGGTTAGTCAGTCGAAAGTATTAAGTCTAAAGTCTAAAGTTTGCTAAGGGCAGAACAAGACTATGCCAACTTAAAAATGGGTGCAAAGGTATGGAGATTATTTTGGATTTTTTTTTGGGGGAGGGACGATGTGCGCATATTATTGTTTGATTACTTACTATTATTTTCCCGTTTTTCTATATTCTTCAACCCTTATACTTTTATAAAATGTTTCAAAGTCTTTTTCCGTTCCTTCATAAATGTTCATGATTTCGAATAAGGTTGAATATTTTTTCAGATAAATCAATTGCCTGTAAGGAGTATTTTTAGTCCTATTTTTAAATGTTATTCGAAGTGCTTTTAAGTCCCCAATTATTATCGTGTCTCTTTGCTCTATTACTTTGCCATTGTTCGGAGATTTCCATGCAGAAATAAGATAATCAATTGAATACTCCGAAGTATCCTGCATGCAAATGCACCATTGCCTGGTATTTGTACTATCTGCACCTTTATTTTTATCATTTTTAATCTTTCCTCCAACGCACCTACAATTATCTATAATGTCTGCTAATAGTGTATTTTTTGGATATTTGAATGTTAGAATGAACACAGAATTGATAGTGTCATGGTATGTAACCCATTGACTATTAATTTTTCTAGTTTTTGCTGTTGTGCCAAACGGCATAGTTAAACAAGAAAATATTGCAATAAGTGATATCCCGATTATATATTTCATTTTAGCAAAGATGTGGAACTTTATTTAGATTTTTCCGCCCAAGACAAGTTTCCTTTTCAGTCCCAATTGTATTTACTGTAACACTTGTAACAACTGTAACACCCCATTACAACTGTTACACTTGAGAAACTTTTGTCTAAATCAAATCATCCCACAGAAACGTTAAAACGCTCTGTAGTAAAAACCATTAGCTACAGGGTTGTAATACTGATCCTTGATTTTACTTCAATTTATTTGTTTACCGGGAAAATAAAAATAGCGTTGGGTTTTATGATCGTAAGTAATGTCTATACCACCACAGGCTATTTTTTTCATGAGCGCATTTGGGATAAAGTTAAATGGGGTAAGATCATTTATCCAAAGCCTGATATGCTTTAGGTCAGACGATTCTTTTTGCAACCGCTGGCTGGCTTTCATCATCAAGGCCTGTGATTTGTATGATGCCGGGCTTTTTACCCGGTTTTATAGTGCCTATGACATCCTGCATTTGTAATGCGTGTGCACCATTGTTCGTAGCCCATATCAGCAGCGTTTCCCAGCTTATATGTGGGAAGTGCTTTTTAATACTTTGCAATTCTGATAATACAGATAAATGATGATTAGATGCCAGGCTGTCTGTGCCAATACATAGACGAGCATCTTCCCTGATAAACATATCAATATCCGGCAACGTGTTTTCTATATAAAGATTTGCATTAGGGCAAAGGCACCAATAGGTTTCTTTCAGCCGTTTGTGCGCATATTTTATGTCTTCTTGTTTTGTATAGGTATTATGTACAAATACGAGCGGATGTGTTGGTGATAACCATTCAAGATACGATTGCAAAGAAGATAATCCGGTCGGCTTAAATAAACTGTCGTCTATACCCAGTGTGTGCAGCAGGTCGCGTACATTACCTTCCTTACTTAAATAGTATTTATTCTCTTCTTCGCTTTCCTGGTTATGAATTGAGATGGCCGCATTATTTTTATGCTCACTTATTAGCCGGAACAGAGATGATGAAACAGAGTAGGGTGCATGTGGTATGATCGCCTGTTTCAATTGCATTTTATTGCCATGCTGTGCTGCAAATGCATTATAGGTTTGTTGTGCATACCCAAAGGCCCTTGCTGCGTTTGCTTCAGTAAAACCAATTGACTCTACAAATGTGTAATAATGCATTTGGTCGTTTGCCCGCACATCTAGTGTATCAGTAGTATTAGCTATGTCGCCGATAGCAACAACACCATTTTGCAGCAGCTCATTATACCCATCATGCCGCGCTATTCTCTTTTGCTCATCCGTAAAATCATTACGGTGTGTAGGTATTGTTTTAAGGAAGGGTATTAGCCCTGTATGCTCAGGCACCACTCCTTTCATATGCGAAAGCTCCAGGTGGCAATGCACATTTACAAACCCCGGTGTTAGTATTCCATCATAATGTATTGTTCCGGGCGGCAGTTCGGGCCTGATAGCTATAATAGTGCCATCATCAGCCACTTCTATCACTGACCCTTGCGGCAGCCACTGATGCCCGTTATGAATTTTTGGGGCAGTAAGAAAAGGCATTTGATATAACTATTTAGCTTTTAAAATGCTTCAATAACACCACCTCGCGCGGATCAAGAAAGCGCCACTTGCCGCGCGGCAGGTTCTTCTTTGTAAGGCCGGCATACATCATGCGGTCCAGTTTTTCTACCACATACCCTAATGATTCAAATATCCGGCGCACTATCCTGTTGCGGCCACTGTGTATTTCAAGTCCCAGCTCATTCTTTTTTTCAAGATAGGCTAGTTCATCTACGATTGCTTTTCCATCTTCAAGTTCCACACCTTCAATTATCTTCTCAAAATCTGCCTTTGTAAGTGGTTTGTCCAGTGTCACCTGGTATACCTTCTTGATATTGTATGACGGGTGGCAAAGTTTCTGTGTCAGGTCGCCGTCGTTAGTTATCAACAACAGGCCGGATGTGTCTTTGTCCAGTCGGCCCACGGGGAATAACCTTTCTATTCCTGAGTTACCTACCAGTTGCATTACTGTTTTGCGCCCTTGCGGGTCTTCATTGGTTGTAATAAAGCCTTTAGGTTTATTGAGCAGTAGGTATACCATGCCTTTCTGAGGCGTTAGTTTCTTCCCGCTCATGGTTACCTTATCGTCATGTTGCACTCTGTAACCTGGATCCAGTACAAGTTCTCCGTTTACTTTTACCTTGCCTTGCTTCACCAGCTCAGCCGCATCGCGTCTGCTGCATTCCCCACTGTGGGCAATAAATTTATTCAGCGGCATTTCCAGCCTTGGCCCGTTTGTCTGGTTTATTTCCTTTTCTTCGTCTTCATAATCATCGTCATCATCGTCGTGGTTATGATAATGTTTCTTTTTACCTGATGGGGTGAATGGCTGCTGTTCGCTTTGTTCTTTTTTATCTGATGGCAGGCGTTTGGCTTTGTTATAGGGTTTAGTATCAGCCGGCGGCGTGTTGTATTTTCCCGGGAGTACATCATCAATATCTTTTGAAAAAGATACTTCGTCCGGAATTTCGATCTTCTCTACATGCTGCTCTTTCTGCCGCTCTCTGAATGGCCTGCTGTCTGCGGGTTTTCCAGCCTTCCTGAATGGTTTACCCTTATTTTTATCGTCTTTTTTAAATGCGGGTTTATCAAAGGAACCTCGTTTTTCAAATGGTTTTTTATCACCATCCTGTTTTCTATCTGAGAATGGCCTTTCTCCCCTTGGTTTGCGATCATCAAACGACCCGCGTTTTTCAAACGGTTTTTTATCACCATCCTGCTTTCTATCTGAGAAAGGTCTATCACCCCTCGGTTTGCGGTCATCAAATGACCCACGTTTTTCAAATGGTTTTTTATCACCATCCTGCTTTCTATCTGAGAATGGTCTTTCACCCCTCGGTTTGCGATCATCAAACGACCCGCGTTTTTCAAATGGTTTTTTATCACCATCTTGCTTTCTATCTGAGAATGGCCTTTCACCCCTCGGTTTGCGGTCATCAAACGAGCCTCGTTTTTCAAATGGTTTTTTATCGCCATCCTGCTTCCTATCTGAGAATGGTCTTTCACCTCTTGGTTTGCGGTCATCAAACGACCCGCGTTTTTCAAATGGTTTTTTATCACCATCCCGCTTTCTATCTGAGAATGGACTTTCACCCCTTGGTTTCCTGTCGTCAAAAGAACCTCGTTTTTCAAACGGCCTGCCTCCACTCTTATCTCCATCCGGTGTTCTTCCCGAATACGGCGATGCCGAACGGCTTGGTTTGCCCCCTGTTGATTCAGAAGAGCCACGGCCATCATAATTCTTCTTTTTATATGGTTTAGCATCTCTGCCGCCACCATTATTATTAAAAGTACTATTTGAACCGGAACGTTTACTTTGGGAAGAGTCAGATGAACTTTTTCGCATTTTTATTACTTCTCTTGATGTTTTTTACAATTCAATTGTTGCGAAGTTACGATGTTTTATTCCTGAAAACTGAATATTGCAATAGATGCAATAAATGTATATTATTCGTGACGTAGGCAAAAACCACATGGACGATTAACGAATGGATGTTATTAAGAAATAACTATAAGTTGTTCTAAAAATTCAAAAAAAATAGTACCTTAGACGCAAAATATCCATATGAAAAGAATTGGTCTACTCATTTCTGTTATTGTATTTACATGTTCGCTTAATACGGGCGCTCAAACTATTATGACAATTGCCGGAAACGGGATAGCCGGGTTCAGTGGAGACGCGGGTGCAGCCACGGCTGCCGAAATATTTGGGCCATATGGCATAGCGCTCGATGGCATGGGAAATACATACTTTGTAGACCAGGGAAACCAGCGTATCCGTAAAATAAACGCTTCCGGTATTATTTCTACTATCGCCGGAAATGGTACAGCAGGTTTCAGTGGGGATAATGGCAATGCTATTGATGCAGAATTTAATAATCCCACCGGCATTGCCGCTGATGGCTTAGGAAATATATATGTTGCTGATTATGGCAATAACCGTATTCGTAAAATTAATGATTCAGGTATTATTACCACCATCGCAGGCACGGGGATTGCCCGTTTTTGGGGCGACAATGGTCTTGCTGATACAGCGATGCTTAATGGCCCTTCAGGTGTGGCGGTTGATAAAAGTGGAAATATTTATATAGCAGATAAGGCAAATCAACGTGTTCGAAAAATAGATATTAATGGTATTATTACTACGATAGCAGGCACTGGATTGGCCGGGTATAATGGTGATAATTTCCCCTCAGGCACTATGGCTGATCTTAGCAACCCAATTGCAGTAGCTACTGACATTAAAGGAAATGTATATATTGTTGATGAGGTTAATGACCGTGTTAGAAAAGTAGATACATTTAATAGAATATCAACAGTATTCGGCGATGGCACGCTTGGTTTCAGCCCGGATGGATTGCTTGCTGTTAATTCAAGTTTATACCGTCCTAACGGGGTGGCTGTTGATAGCCTTGGAAATATCTATGTTGCAGATGAATTTAACTATCGTATCAGGAGGGCAGATTACAATAGCAATACGGTTATAACATTGGCAGGCAATGGTACCTCAGGTTTTAATGGAGATACCGCAGCTGCGGTCAATTGTGAGATACGCGATTGTAAAGGCATTGCCGTAGATATGGGTGGTAATGTTTATTTTGCTGATTGGAGCAATAACCGCGTTAATTACATTACTTCCACCGTTTCTGTAAAGAATGTTTACCAAAATATTTCGCAGGTGAGTGTATATCCTAATCCTAATAATGGTTCATTTACTATCAACATAACGTCGCAGGATAATGAGCTGGCACATATTGTTGTTACTAATGTACTTGGGCAAACTGTTAAAGAAATAAATGCCGCTACAAATAGGCCACAATCAGTTGATCTTAATACTGCTGCAGGTGTTTATTTCATTACAGTCACCACTGCCAATGGTATGTGGAATGGCAAACTGGAAGTAAGTTCAAAGTAAGTTTTTTCAATCCCATAACTCCATGAGGGGCGTATGAATGGTATTTGTGGAGATTTGGTTATGGTAAGTAAAAAGTGGAGTGCTTTATGAAAATGATCTTCTTCAATAAATATATTTTCCTTTGTTTTATCCTTTTTGTATCTGGGAGTTCCTTCCGGGTACAAGCGCAGTTTATTACAACACTTACCAACTTATCATTAAAACAAGGGTATACCGGAGATGGAGGCCCTGCGGTTCTCGCAGAATTTAATGGCCCACGAGGCTTGGCTGTTGATGCACAGGGTAATATTTTTATTGCCGATGCCTTTAATAACCGTATTAGGAAAGTAGACCTTTTTGGAGATGTAACAACAATTGCAGGCACTGGCAAAGCAGGTTATAGTGGAGATGGAGGCCTTGCAATAGATGCCGAATTGAATTATCCCACTTATATACTGCTGGATGATATTGGGAACCTATATTTTACCGACACTTATAACTATCGCGTTCGCAAAATAGATACAGGCGGGAAAATAACAACAATTGCCGGTAACGGAAAACACATTTTTGCCGGTGACACCGGTCTGGCTACCGCTGCTTCATTTGATCAACCTCCATACGGTCTTAACTTTGATCGTTTCGGTAATTTATACATCGCTACTAAGGTACGTGTCAGGAAGGTTGACGGGAATGGCATTATACATACGGTGGTAGGTCACGGTGGAAGCGGTTATGGTGGTGACGGGGGCCTTGCTACAAATGCAACATCTACATATTTCACAAGTATTGCCTTTGATGCTGAGGATAATATGTATGTCACAGAGGAATACTACCATTGTATCCGTAAGATCGATGCTGCGGGTATAATCACTAGGTTTGCCGGAACGGTGTCTATTGATGCTCAAAGTAAAGTTACAGGAGATGGTGGGCCGGCTATTGATGCCAGGATGGTTTCTCCCACTGATATGAAATTTGATAAAGCAGGGAATCTCTATGTAACTGATCAGGGTGATGGGCGTATACGCAAAATAGATAAATCAGGGATCATTACCACATTCGCCGGAAACGGTACAAACGTGCACAGTGGTGACGGGAGCAATGCTCCGAATGCCGGGCTTTTCGAGCCGTATGGCCTTGCAATTGATAATGATGGTAACTTTTTCTTTACCGAAACTTCTTCTAATAATTCACAGAAATCTAATGATGTAAGATTTATTTTCGGTGGTGATGTCAGTGCAGCTTCACTCCCTATAAAGATATACCCTAATCCCACTTTTAACGGCGTATTCAGGGCGCTGTTTGAATCTAAGTATGAGGATGATGTAGATATCGAAATAGTGAACCAGGCCGGGCAGGTAGTGTATAGGCAAACCGGTCAGACCAACAGGTATATCGCCTTCAGGATGGAGCCTACAGGTGTTTTCTTTATACACGCCAAGTCTATCCACGGTCACTGGCAATCTAAGATATCCGTAGTTCATTAACTAAGTGGCTTTCTGGCTTCACCACTAGTCCAGGCTTCGCTTGGACTCATCTTATGCAAGCGCCTAGCTTGCACACCCCACCCACCTCACTATTCCTCTGTTTGCAACAAGGATCACCCGGTATTACATTTGCAACGCGCATAAAAACAGGAAATTTATCCTTAGATTTATGATTAGTGAAAAGTAAACTTTTGATATTGGTAATTTTTACCTGTGCATGCTCTCTATCATTTATAGGACAAGCACAGGTAAATTTAGTTAGAAACCCAAGCTTTGAGCAAAGAGACACTTGCCCTTGGACTGCTGATCAGATCAAAATAGCCAGTTATTGGAGTTGTATTGATACCGGCTATGTATCTTCAATAGTTGCGTATGCTGGCGACCCAAATTGTTCACCTGAATATATTAATGGCTGTAGTACTACTGGAGAGGGTGAGCCAAATGGTTCAGCTTTTTACCATTATCCACGAACAGGAAATGGAATGGCACAAGCAATAATGTATTTTGATGAAAGTTATGTAACAGATTACAAACGTGATTATACAATGGGGCATCTTTATTCGCAATTAGTTGCAGGGCAATCTTATTGTGTTACTTTCTATACTGTAATGACGGGTTCGGCAGGATATGCGGTTAATCATATTGGCGCATATCTTGACGATGGGAGTATAGATACATTTAGCAATTGTGGCTATCCGCATCCTGCATGTATACCTCAGGCAGTTGATATAGCTATAATCAGTGATACACTGAACTGGATAAAAATACAAGGCAGCTTTATTGCCAATGGTACAGAACGGTATATAACCATAGGTAACTTTTATGATATCGGAAATATCGCCCATACTTATGCTTTCGGGGGGCCTTATTCTTATTACCTCGTAGATGATGTAAGCGTAATAGCCAGTAATACCACTGCTTATGCCGGGCCTGATGTAACTATTCACCTCGGAGATACCGCATGGATAGGCGTAGATAGTAATGGAGATGGTATGCCCTGCTACTGGTATGTGCTGGGGGGCACTACGGCTATAGACAGTGGCGGTCGTATAGGGGTAACACCTACTGATACTACTACACCAACTACTTATGTAGTGATGATGGATCTGTGCGGTACTATTACTTATGATACGGTGGTGGTAACGGTATTGCCAACCACAGCAATAAAACCAATTATAACCAAAGCGATACAAGTATATCCTAACCCGGCAAGTAATGAGTTATACGTAGATAATGCAGCGGGGTGTAAGGTGAGTATATTGAATATGATAGGCAAAAAAATACTGAAAGATCAAATCACCACCAACAATCAAACACTAAACATTTCCAATCTTATAAATGGCGTGTATATAATACAAATTATAAGCGGCAGCGGTGAGAAGAGAAACATCCGGCTGCTGAAAGAGTAAAGGTGTTTTCTTCGCTCCGAGAGGGGCTAGGGGTGTGTTTTTAGTCACACTCGGGACTGTACTGCTGAGGCAACGAAGCATCTTCACTCGCACACCCCACAAAATGCCAGGGCACGGCGCTCATCACGCTCATTCGTATTCTCACCTCTCCTATAGCCTGAGCCTGTTGAAGGGGAGAGGCCGGGAGTGTTCTAATCAACACCAGGTCAACACTAGATACGCCTTTTCCTAAACAAGAACTATAAACTGCGAATTGCTTGGTACTAATTGCAAACCCTTACTGGTAGCGGTTCTGAAAAATAGGTGTATGCACT
>CAIRZD010000012.1 GCA_903882965.1 uncultured Bacteroidota bacterium | reverse complement strand
CTCACTATAGAAAAGCTTATAACATTGCCATAGCACGAAGTCTCTTAACATCTATATTCTTTAAGATCAACTGCTCTTGCTTTTGTAAGTTATTGATTTGCTTTTCTTTTTTGTCTGCATCCATATTTGGTCTATTGCTGATCACAGCTATGGCTTTTTGAATGTTTGATAGATTCTTTGCTATTCTGTCTATATCAGTATGCATACCAACCCGCATTTGATGCTCTCTGGACTTCATATATTCTCCAGCCTCATTTGGTGTGCGGCTCTTAATATCATTGAACGTAGCAGATGCTTTATCTACTTCGTCCTTTAAGATATAAAAGTCACGCTTTAATCCAGTCTGGTTTTCCTTGGATATAAATCCACTTGAGCCGGGAACGGATGCAAGCACATCATGCCATCCAATCGTAGGTTTTTCTACATTAGGATCGGTATGTAATATTGGATTTGTCAACATAAGCGTTAGTCCACCCACAGAACCAAACATACCACGAATGATGTGGTCTGCATTGATTGGCGCAATCAATCCCGTCTTACCTAATACCTTACCCAACTCAGATGTTGATTCATTAAACTGCCTGGACACATCTTCTTTCAACATGAATGGGTTAATCAAGTTTCTATTCTGAAAGAAGTCGTAATTCAAAGCAACCTCAAGCGCCGGCTTGACAGCTTGGGGCACGGGAGTAGGAGCCATGAGAGATGAAGTCAAAGCAGATGCCATTGAGTCTCTAAACTTACGACCGTCTTCTGTGGCATTGTTCGTCATCAAAAGATACATATGCTCTGTAATGATCTTTGGTATGGTAAAGATATCATTTCTAAGTGGAATACTCAATCCACCAGTTCCAGGAATCATCAATAGCCTATCCCGCACAGTGGTTGGCTTCTTTAGATAATCATCATCATCCCCATTCATCATTGCGTATAACAAAGATAAAGCCATGACTGAACCAGTGGTCATCGCAAGGGTTTGTAGTCCCGCTATTCTTTCTGTTGGAGATATACCCGCGCCAGTAATGGTTTTGTATGCTACGTTTTGAACAGATAGGTAGGCATTAAAGAACGGTATAACCTGACTGGCCACCCGCAGCGTGGTAGATGTACCCCGTCTACGCACGTTAAATACTTCAAAAGCTTTTTCAATTGCTTCTCCGCGAGTTAGACCTGCCGACATAGATGCTTCGTATACAGCTTGTCTAACGGCGTTATCTGATGCCATAGATATATGCTTAAGCATATTCTTAACTTTGCCCCAACCTCCTGGCGGCGGCTTAACTCCGGCGTAGACCTCTGCATCCCTGCGGGCTAGATCAGATGTAAAGTCTGTATATCCTACAGCTCTATATTTCTTTAGCTCTTCATGTGTAACACTGGTGCGTCTAAGTGTTTTAACAAACTCTTTTACTGCAAGAGCAGGGATTCTCAAGGCGTATTGCGGAGATAAACCAGATGTAAAGATAGCAGAAAACGCATCTTGTGGAACCTGACTAACCGCAAAGAGCGGGTTCATCACGACAGATTCTCTGAGGATGTTTGCAAACTTAGAGAAAAACTTGATCGTGGGAACAGATACCGCTTGGATACCAGCAAAGGCATCCACAAATAACGGATCCTTCATGTTGTAAAACTCTTCCTTGCCATCTCTCCAGATGCGAACTATGTTGGCATTTTTGATTGGGTGCGGAACTTTTTGAGCAATTCCAAGATGCTGCAAGTCTGAACCCATGGCAACATCAATCATAGCCTTAGCTTGTGAATTTCGGATAGAGCGGTTGTATGAATACTCAATCCACTTCGCCATGTTATCCACAATGTTGGCAACTGGTCTTTCTGATCCAGTCATCTTGAACTCTTTGGCTTTAACCATCAATCCAGATAGATAGTTCTTGTCTCCGCCCTTAGCTTCTTCTTCGTCAAACTCACGCTGGAACGGAACGTAGTCAATGTTAGACATCATCTGTTCCGCATACTCATCACTCCACAATCCAGACTCTACTAAAGCATCTTTAGCATTGTTTCTCATGCCCTGCCAAATATCTACGGTGTCATTTAACTCAGGCATTGATTTAAAGAAATCTAAACCTGTGGAAATCTGATCATTGGTTAAGTGAATAAGCTTTGGCTTTTGCTTGGAAAGGTTTTCAAATCTCTTGATAGCAGCTTTTACCTCTGCCTTTTGCACCTTGGTCTCGGGATCAGTGCCAGTTAAACTTGCATGCAGATTCTGAAGGGCTTCTATTTCTTGTGGTGCATTAGCAATAGATGCATTGAAATCTTTTAACGACTGGGTACGCCTAGCCTCAAATGCCATGTGCGCAACCAACTCCGCCTCTTGGTACGTCATGTTGTACTTCTTGGCAAAATCATTGATGGAATTCTCAAGTGCGATTTGATTGTATTTATCCTTTACGACCTCCCACTTTTGAACTTCATCATCGTATCTTAGCCTGCCCTCAAGCAATGCACCGCTTGCAAGGATATCAGCGCCAACGGCTTGGCTTGTGCTGATGTTGAGTAAGTTCCTAACCTTGTCACTCATTTGGCCATATGATTCCAATATAGCTCTACGCAGATTATTATTAAGCGCAGCATCGCTACTGAATGTCCAGGTCTGTATCTTGTCAGAAAATTGAGTAGCCGCTTTCTTGGCATCCTCTATGGCCATGCCAGGATTATCAAGGGCGTTGTTCCAATAGTTCTTGATATTCTCATAGAAGCTCTTTGGTTGATCTTCTACTTTCCTGTTCATTGCGGCCAAAGCATCAAGCGCATCTTTGCCTGCGCCAGTGGCTTGACTAGGCGGCAATTCAGGAGACTCAACTACAGTTGGTGCATTTACCTTTGGTTTTCCGGGTGGCCCTACTTTTGTAGTAGGTTGGCCAAGAAATAAACCACGCTTTTCCTCTAGCATCTTTGCCGTTTCATGGGCAGGTGCTTCAAGCATATTGGAAGAAATGGTCAGCAAACGATCCAAAGCAGTTTCATACTTAGGATCTAAGTTAAGCAGCTTTCTAACTAGCGTTACAAGTTTGTTCAGCGCCGTTGTATTGCCAACTTTGATTGATGCAAGATATTCCCTCGTCAACTTGTTCGTCAAACCCATCGTGACAAGTTCAGGGTAAAAAGCACCAGACTCCGTATAACTACTTTTATATTTCCTGAAACAATATTTAATGTAGTGCTTCTGCTGACTATTTAATTTTCCAGCTTTTACGTCGGCATCAAATTGCTTTTTAATTAGCTTTCTTAGATCATTCATTTCCTTTACTAAAGGATGTTGATCTCCAAGAAACTTAATTTCGGCTAACGTAACGGCATGAATAAACTCATGGGCAAGAATTTCAAATGTTGTGCCTCGTTGACCCATCATATTGATGGTGAAATAGATTTTGTTCCCAGTTACTACCTCTGGTGTAACGTTGCTTCTAGCCGATGCACTTTTTAAGTTTTTCATCGTAAAGGTCATTGGAACCCCACGACGATCGTATTCAACAATCTTGTCCCTGATCTTTTCTGCTATTTCTTTAGAGTAAGAATCTGGTGCTATTGCAACTAAGTTGTTTGCGGCTTCAACCGGCGTGTTACCTTTAAACCTTTTCTCAACTTCTTCTTTAGAAAATTCTGGACGAGTAAAAAACTCTTCTGTCTTTTCTTCTTTCTTTTTTGTCTCTGGTGGCTTGGTAAAAAGATCCTCTTCTTCCTGACCCTTCAAAGACTTAAACACTTCGTCTAATGAACGCTTAGGCACCTCGCCAAACATATCTGTATCGCTGCGGTTGTGCTCTTCCAAAGCTGCATCAGCCAAGCGGTTTAATCCCTCAGCCATTTTCTTTCCAGACCTGCCCGCATCGGCCATCATCTGAAGTATTTGCTGCGTATAAGGGTCTGTACCTATATCCGTCTGTTTTGCCATATCCTCAAGAGGTATGCCTCTACGCCGGGCATTGACGGCGGCTTCGGCGGCCTGAGTTACATAAGGACGTATGTCGTACTCACCTGCGCCGTCCAACTGCGACATCTTAGGCGCAACCTTACCCAAGGCATTGAGCACCATCTTTGAATCTGGGTCTACCGTCCCACCGTACAGATCAATCAATGGCTCATGCCCATATGCTTGCCAGAAAACGGCATTCATTAAACGATCATACGCTTTAGGCGTAGGCATACCCTGTGTATTCTTTAGATCTGGATGCTCAGAGGTTGGCATAGAGTTAATGAATTTATGCAGTGCATCATGTGTAGGTGTACCGTCTTCATTAAACTTCAGTCCATTGATATCAACGCGTTTGGAATCTTGTTTGGCTGAATCAATTGCAGATAGTCCTGATATGCCAGATACGTTTGATATATCGCCAATGTTTGGAGTTATAAAAGACTTTGGCATTACCCGTACCAATACGGGCTGCTTCATATCTGCGATAGTTTTTGGATCAATGCCGTGAGCGGCATCGTTGACTAAGTCTTGTTTGTAATTATTAGCTGTGCCACGTTGATACGCCTCTTGTATACCAGCAACGCGACCATTGCCCGCAACTGGGCGAACGGCATTTACAGTTAAATCTTCATAGTTATTATTCTTTGTACCATCGTGCGAGTGGGACGGCAGTAATTCATTTGCATCAACAACCGCGTATCTAATAGGAATCTTTGTTCCATCAGATGCTGTAGTCATCTCATAATTGCCAAGCTGTTTTTCATCTAACTTTTCATCGGCCATAACGACGGGAGCGCCAGAGCCAAAGCTGCGAGACACGCTTAAATCGTTATATCTTGGATTAGATGCAATCCCTTGCATTTGTTGTATGGATGCAGGAGTAGATCTATCTCTATTTTGAAATACTGTATTTGATTCATCAGGCAATCCTTGATGATAGTTTTCAAAGTGCTCTGATAAATCCTGTCCCGTTGCTGTTCCAGTGCCAGTTGTAGTGCCAGTTGTAGTGCCAGTTGTAGTTCCTGGAGTTGTGCCTGTGGTTGTTCCAGTTG
>CAIRZD010000011.1 GCA_903882965.1 uncultured Bacteroidota bacterium | reverse complement strand
GTTTTCGACCTGGTCGAGGATGATGGATTGCATAGAGTCGGCGACGTCAGAGTTAAGTTCTACACCACGGTTGATGGGGCCGGGGTGCATGATGATGATCTCTTTTTTGAGGCTGTCGAGCATGCTGCGGTTGACGCCGTAGTAGAGTGAATATTCGCGGAGGGTTGAGAATAGCGGTTTGTGCTGGCGTTCTAATTGTATGCGCAGTACATTGGCCACATCGCACCATTGGAGGGCTTTTGTGACGTTGTATTCTACTCTTACCCCTAGTGATTCTATATGCTTGGGTATAAGTGTTGGCGGGCCGGATACGGTGACCTCGGCGCCCAGTTTTTGCAGGCAAAAGATATTACTGAGCGCTACACGGGAATGCATGATGTCGCCGATGATGGTGACGCGCTTGCCTTTTATATCGCCGAGTTTTTCGCGGATAGAATAGGCATCGAGCAGGGCCTGTGTGGGGTGCTCATTGGTGCCATCGCCGGCATTTATGATACTGGCATCTATGTGATTGGCGAGGAACCATGGGGCACCGCTGGCAGAGTGGCGCATGACCACCATATCGACCTTCATGTCGAGGATATTGTTGACGGTATCTATGAGGGTTTCGCCTTTAGATACGGAGGAGCCGGATGCGGAGAAGTTGACCACATCTGCACCGAGGCGCTTTTCGGCAAGCTCAAATGAAAGGCGGGTGCGGGTGGAGTTCTCAAAAAATATATTGGCAACAGTGGTATCACGGAGTGTGGGTACTTTCTTTATGGGGCGCTGGAGTACCTGCTTGAAATTGTCGGCTGTTTTAAATATCTGCTGGATATCTTTTTCAGTGAGTTCTTTTATTCCAAGCAGATGTTTTACAGACAGCATAAAAAATCAAAAATTAAAAATTAAAAATAAAAAATCTCACGTTCCAGACCTGATTTCACAATACTTACACCTTATCAATGAGCACTACCTCGTCTTTGCCATCTTTTTCTTTCCAGTATACTTTTACTTTTTGTGTAAGTATGGTATCAACTGAATGGCCTGCATAATCGGGCTGCACAGGTAGCTCGCGGCTGAAGCGGCGGTCTATCAGTACCAGCAATTCTACTTTTTTAGGGCGGCCAAAATCAATGAGTGCATCCATTGCGGAGCGTATGGTGCGGCCGGTATGGAGTACATCATCAATAAGCACTACGGTTTTGCCTTCAATACTAAAGGGGATATCGGTATCGGTTGGCACCTGGATATCACGGGTCTGCACATCATCGCGGTAGAACGTGATATCTAGCTTGCCATACTCAATTTTTTTGTTGCCGGTGATCTTTTTGACCATTTGGGCGATACGATCAGAGAGAAAAATACCACGGGGCTGGATACCAATGATACAAGTATCGGTGAACGAAATATGGTTTTCAACTAACTGGTGCGCCAGCCGCTGCAGGGTAATATTGAGTTGGTCATTATTGAGCAGGGTCTTCACGGCATTGTGTATTTGGTATCAAAAATAAACATACGCGGCTTATTTTACGAATTAGTAAGGGAAAAATGTTTTTTGGCTGATTTCCGCATAAACTTAAAGTGCTACTTTCGCGGCCCTGATACTATGATTTATGAGTGATCTTACCGTGGAAATGCAACAAATCAACAATTTCTTTGAAACGTATGCCAAAGCTCTTGAAAATTACGATACAAAGGGATTGGCCTTTATGTATAATGTGCCTTGTACAATGCTTTCGGACGATTCGACTGCCTTTTTTAATGATTTGGTGAAGCTGGAAGGTTTTTTTAACCAGGGAACGGGTTTTTATAAACAATTTGGTATAGCATATGCATTACCGGAAATATGGAGCAAGCGGCCATATACAGATAAGATCATTAATGTGCGGGTGAACTGGCAGTACCTGGATGTATTTAAAAAACCTATTTATAACTGTGATTATCATTATGTGCTTAAATTAGATAAAAATAACCGGTGGAAGATAGTGCTTTCTGTTTCTGAAAATGAGAAGGAAAGGATGGAGGAGTGGAAGGGGGGCGGGTTAATAGGTTAAAGGGTTAAAAGGTTAAATGAGTTTGGGGTTTTAGTTTTTTTTTGAATTTCTGTTAATATGGGTCAAAAGAAGTTGAGCTTTTATGAAGTGTTGGTGTTTGTAGCATATGGCTACTTCATTTTACTGGGGCTGGTGTGGTTTGGGATGAGTTTATGGGGTAGCCACCAGTTTAATGCCGAGGCTCTTTTTATTGTAGTTGTTTTTGGTACCCAATTATACTTTAAACACAAGCTTACGAACCTTATAATTGGTATACTATCGTTGTTTTTTTCTATATGGATGCTGCTTGATGTTTTTTATTCTTTCGACCTGATGGCTAAGGGCGCGAAGATAGATGGGCTAAGTGGCGGGTTGATATGTTTTTGCTTCTTTAGTATGATCATGGCCGGGATACTGATATTCAGTTACACAAAGCTGAGCTTTAAGGATCAATGATCTGTCAGGGGCGTTTATTCCATCATTTTTCTTAACTTTAGAAGCACAAATAATCCTTTATGCAAACCCCGAAACTCATCACTTGTATATTATCGTTACTGATTATTTTGACGGGTATTTCTTGTAAGAAAAGTAAGAACATAAACCTTAGCACCATTAAAATAGCTACCGTAGATTACGCCTACGCCTCGGGAAACATGAGGCAGCATTATTTTATTACTTACGATAAGTATAATAATGTTGATTCTATCAGTGATAATGGTGGTGGTGTTGATACTGGAGCTTTTAGTTTTAAAAAATTTAATTACATCGGCTCTTCGTTTACGATCACTGATCAAACAGGAGGTATTTATATGGTAGATGCCAATACGAACGGGCAGATACTGGAGGTATTACTTACTGATACTTTGTTGATGACCTATAACGGTAATGAATTGACCAACCTGTCTTATAAACAACCGAGCAGCACTTATCCATACTATACATTAACATCATATGCTTATCAATGGAATAACGGAGATATTACCTGCTATGGTTTGAGTGGGGTTGTGGACAGTTATTATTATGACCAAAGCAGGAGCGGGCAGGAAGGTGATGCATTGCGTATTGATAATTTTCTGCAATATGGCAGATCATATATCAGTACCAGTCACGTGGCTATTGAAAAAGAAATACTTGGTACATGGGGAGAAGAGTATTTATATAAGTTTGATGCTGCGGGAAGGATAAGCCAACTAACCAAAATAACAAACCAGGGGCCTGCTCCTAACACAAATGATACAGAAACGTATGCCTATACCTATTACTGATCTTAGGCCTTTATTTCGCCAACGTTCCCTAATTTAACTATCTTTATTCTCTTTAAATTATTTCATGCCGGTACGCATACAGCGTTATATTGCTTTATTGTCTGTAGTATTATTCCTTGCCAAAATGCTGGCCTGGTATCTTACCCATTCTGTTACTATACTTACTGATGCACTTGAAAGCACCGTTAATGTGATCGCCGGGTTTTTAGGTTTGTTCAGCATCATACTCGCAAACATGCCACGGGATACTAATCATCCGTATGGGCACGGTAAGGCTGAGTTTTTATCTTCGGCGGTTGAAGGGACATTGATATTGATCTCCGGTGTTGTAATTATATATGAGGCGGTGCGTCATTTAATTGTGCCACATGAACTGGCGAAGCTGAACATTGGGCTGCTGATAGTAGCAGCATGCGGTGGAATAAATTTTCTTGCTGGTAAGTATGCAGAAAATAAAGGAAAGAAGAGTAATTCAATGATACTTGTGTCTGCGGGTAAGCACTTACAGACAGATGCATACTCAACAGTAGCAATAATAATAGGGCTGGCATTATTGCTGCTCACACATAATATGTGGGTATGGCTGGATAGTGTTGTAGCACTGTGTTTTTCGATCATTATTATGATCACGGGGTATAAGGTATTGCGCCGCTCAATATCGGGTATTATGGATGAGACAGATGTGGTATTACTTAAAGAAGTGATAGATGTGTTGCAGCGGGACAGGGTGCCACAATGGATTGACCTTCATAATTTGCGGGTGATACAATACGGCCCACTTATGCATGTGGATGCGCATATGACACTGCCCTGGTATTACCAGGTACTCGATGCAGACCGGGAGATACATGCATTAGAAACGCTGATAAAGACGCACTTCAAAAACCAGGTGGAATTGTTCATTCACATTGACGGCTGTATGCCTTACCAGTGTAAATTATGTGCAATGCCTGATTGTAAGGTCAGGCAGCATGCATTCAATAAGCAATTGGTATGGACGAAAGATAATGTATGGGCTGATGCCAAGCATGGTAAAAATGATAAGGAAAGTTAATGACGACAGCCAGCAACCACCCTATAACATTACTTATTGCCAATATATTGTTCTGCGCGTGAGTTGGCATTATTTCCTCCCTGCCCGCTTACATACAAGAAAGAACGCCAGGCTTTATTTTGGGTTTCTCCGGATACGTTTGAGTGCAACAGTTGGTAATCGCTGAGAAGATCATCCCGTTTATAAAAAAGGAATATTGCGTCTGTGATGTCTTTATGATTCATTTGTGTAAGCGTATTGTATTGCCATATTTCGTAAGGCAGGGTGCCAGATTCATTTTCTATTGTTATTATTTCAGTCGGTTCTCCATATCTCAGGTACATGAAGCCCCGTTCTGTGGAATAACCTTTTGTGCCATGTTCGCTGAAGCGTTTATTTACTTCTATTACTTTTTCTGAGTAATCTCTCCACGCCTGGCCGGGGTCTTTTTGATTAATAGCTTTAAAATGGTTGTAGATGTAATACCGCATGTACATATCATCCGGTTTTTTCAGAAAATTGTTGATGTTTTGGGTTTCCATCGGATCGCTTACCGGGAGCAGCATTTTAAGCATTGCCAATACTTCGCCTATCTTATATTTATGCAGGAAAGTTTTATCGAGATCCAGTACCGTAACATTTTCTATAGCAGTGTCATTTGCGAGATCGGGTGCTTTTTTTACAACTTCTTCCTCGACAGGATGTAAGTTCATTACCTGGAAAAACAGGTTGCCGGATGTAATGGTTTTATGGATGTTGTTTTCGAGAGAAATATTGAGGTAGTAATTTCCGGAGGGTAGGGTAGCTAATGAGAAACTTCCCGATGCAAGCGATAATTTACCCGGGATAATAGTGTCTTTTTTTACGAAATTTCCATAATAAGTATCGTTAGGTTTTTTAGATATGGTAACCTTCTGTATCAATGGGTAATCTGCTTTTGATACCTGGTCGGTTTCATATAACTCTGCATAGTAGTGTAATGTTTTTTTAGAATCGTCGAGGAAATTAGAGCATGCAGGTATTTGCTGATGCCCGTTTTTTGAAAAGGTGCTTTTTGCAGATGATTCAATTACCGTGTCGATTATCTGCAGGCCGCTAAAGAATGCCACATCAGTGGGCGGGGATATTGTAAAACTATCTGTGTAAGAAAACTTGTTTGTTGTGTCGGCCTGGTCAGTAAGGGTTATTTTCATTTTTATCAGGCCATTTCCTACGAAGTAACGGCGCAGCTCTATAATGCTACGGGTATTAAGTTCATTAATGGTACAGGGAACTGTTTGTAATATGAAATGGTCTTCTTTGATGACGCCCGCATCATTTGTAAAAGCAATATCTGTTTTGATCCGTGCAATAATATTTTTTTGGGGTGTAGTGGTATAATGTACGGATCGTGGATTTACCTGCCAGTATGTTTCCAGGTTAGGTTTCAGCTGGTTATTCTGAGCAGGATCATTTACATAAAATACCGTATGTGATACAACAGCTTCTATGGCCATGGCGCGCAGACAGGAAAATAAGATAAGGAAACATATACCGGTTTTACGCATTATTTCTTTGTATTTGTGCAAATATAACCACCAAACTTATAAAGGACATTCCTGTAGTTGTTAAATAATCAGCCACCGAATGGATTAGATCGTTTGTTTTACATTTGTGGCCATGAAAATCGTTTCACCATATTATACATTTCCGTGCATTAGCTGGTGGATGAGGGTAGTAAATGCGGAGACCGTGCTCTTTGATATTGGCGAGCATTTCCAAAAAATGACTTACAGGAACAAGTATAATATTTCAGGGGCTAATAACAGCATAAAATTAAGTGTGCCGCTCATAAATGGCCGCAACCAGCGTGTGCGGATGAAGGAGGTTTGCATTTATAATGATGCCCGGTGGCAGGTGCAGCATTGGCGTACAATCGTATCAGTATATAAACGTTCTCCCTATTTTGAGCATTATGAAGACAGTTTAAAGCCATTATTTGAAACAAACTTTTCAACCATCATAGACTATAACAAGGCAGCACTACATTGGGTGAAACGGCAGTTGCGCCTGCAGTTTGAAGAAAAAGAGACAGATATTTTTATAAAAGAATACCCTGAAGACGTTGTTGACCTAAGGTATTATAAGCCGGTTTCGGAGCATTTTCCTAAATATTACCAGGTTTTTGAAGACCGCATTGGTTTTCTTCCGGATCTGAGTATTCTTGATCTCCTGTTTTCAGAAGGGCCGGAAGCAATGGCTATACTTAAACTTCAACTGTAGTAAATTCAAACTTACTGCCATCAAACAATCCTTTATCGCTCAGTTTCAGAGCCGGTATTACCAGCAGTGCCATGAATGAAAGTGTCATGAAAGGTCCGTGGAGTGTGGTGCCCAGCTCTTTTGCTATTTTATCTATTTCAGTATATGCTGCGGCTACTTCATCTCCATCGCCAGCCGACATTAGCCCACCTATAGGTAATGGCATACTTGCAACTTCGTTTTCTTTTTTAGCCACAGCTATCCCGCCTTTACAATCTATCAGTGCATTCACTGCAGCGCAAATACTTGCATCATCAACACCCACAGCTATTATATTATGGCAATCGTGACCAACAGTAGAGGCGATTGCTCCATACTTCAATCCGAAATTTTTTATGAAAGCAACAGCTACAGGCGCATCATTTTCATACCGGTTTATGACTGCAATTTTTAAAATGTCATTAGTGGTATCACTCACAAGGCAGCCATCTGTAGTTTTTCCGGGTAGTTGCAGTTGGTTGGTTACAAGTTGGCCTTCTACTGCTTCTATTACGCGTATCATAGGGTTGGCGGCCTTTGCCTTGATCCGGAATGCTGCAACTTCTTTTCTGCCTGCTTTAAAATTGTTAATTACCGTTACCGGTATTTTTGGCAATAATGTTTTTCCTTTTTCAGCAACGAGTTGCCCGTTTATATATGTTTGGAGGATGTCAAGATCTTCTAAATTATTGACCACTATAAAGTCTGCAGGATCATTGACCCTCAGCATTCCCACCGGCAGTTTGTAATGCATTACGGGGTTTATGCTGGCAGCCCGCAATATGGAATAAAGATCATACCCACGAGTAATGGAGCGTTTCACCAATTCATTGATATGGCCAAGCACCAATGCATCCGGATGCTTATCATCGCTGCAAAACATTACCTTTTCCGGGTATAGTTTTAACAGGCTCGCGAGCGCATCGTAGTTTTTTGCGGCACTGCCTTCGCGTATGAGTATATGCATGCCTGCTTTTATCTTGTCAAGCGCTTCATCGAGTGTAAAGCATTCATGATCGGTGCTGATACCTGCGGCGGCGTAATTAGCCGCATCCATACCCCGAAGCCCGGGGGCGTGGCCATCAACAGGCTTGCCAGCGCGTTTTGCGGCGTCTATTTTAGCTATCACTTCGGGGTCGTTATGCAATACTCCCGGGTAATTCATCATTTCAGATAAGTACCATATATCGGGATTTTGCAGCAGTTTATCCACTGCTTTTGAATCGAGCGAAGCGCCGGCAGTTTCAAAACCGGTTGCAGGCACACATGAAGGGGCACCGAAGAAGAATTTGAAAGGAGATAGCTTACTATTGTCTATCATGTATTGGATACCCTGCAGCCCGTTCACATTCGCTATTTCATGGGGGTCTGATACAGTGGCCACAGTGCCGTGTATCACTGCGATCCGTGCGAATGCTACGGGGGTAAGCATGGAGCTTTCTATGTGTATGTGTGCATCAATAAAGCCCGGGAGGATATATTGATCTGCAGCTTTATCAGTTTCAGTAATTGAGGTTATAATGCCATTATTTACTACTATCTCACCGGGAAATATCCGCCGCCCGAAAAGGTCTATTATCTTACCTGATACCGAAAAAATATTCATGAATTTTATTTAGAATTTGTCATTGGATCAATTTCCCATCTCGTCCCATTTCCACTTTTATGCTTATAAGGTTTGCCATAAGCATTCCACGGTTTTTTGCTTCGTCGGCATGTTCGCCACGGTACAATCTATCTATGGTTTCATTCCATAGTGCCAGCCAGCGGTCAAAATGTTCCTTTTGCAATTGTATTTTCTTATCTAATGCTACATGCACCCCGGTAGGATTGCCACCATAACCGGGTTGGCTGAACAATACCATGTTCCAGAAATTATACATTACCGGCAGGTGATGGCTCCAGTCAGGACCTATTATTTCGTGAAATATGAACCCGATCTTATCATCTTTTTTTACTTTATCGTAAAATGAGTTGACCAGTATTTCTATATCAGCTTTATTTTCGAGATCTTTTTTCATTTTCTTTATTTACCCCAAATCGGGGGGGCATGGGGGTTAATGGTTTGAGTAATCAATATGAGGTATGAGAAATAGGAGGCAGATATTTTTTTTCATAGCTTTTCTATATTTACAAATATACCAAACTGTAGTAGAGTGGCAAAGAGCTATTAAGGATTAACCTATATTATCCCGCCTATATAAGTTTTAATAAAAATGTGGTATAATTGTTGCTAAACTTAACTTATGAGCCCAAAAAGAACCTATACGATCCGCCTGTTTGTTTTCATGGTGTTATCAATACTGCTATTTTCAACGGCGGCCACACAAGCCGCATTTTTAGTAAAAAAACAATCAACAGATAGGCCGCTGTTTTCACAAAATACTTCGGCATTGATGAGGCTATCGGAAAAATTAACTGCTTTTAAAAAACAGAAAGGCAGTTATATTTCTAAAGCGAAGTATTTGTTTTCACATGAAAGCCGCATGTCTCGTGGTTATGGTGAAAGGAGTAGCAGTAATTTACTAAGCATTTTATCGCTGGTCTGTGGTTGTGTGGCTTACCTGTCTATTTTCGCAGGTTTGTTCGCATTTGTATTAACATTAAATTCATCAGTAATAGTTGGTACAATTGTTGGCGGTGGTGTTTTTGCCCTGGCGGCCATTATCCTTGGAGCCGTGGCGTTAAATAAGCATCAATCAAGGGGTATGGCTATAACAGGAATAATACTTGGGTCAATATTAATAACCATGTATGCCTTTGTATGGTTAATACTTCTTAGCTACGCTTAAATTATAGCTGATTTGTATCATCCCTGTTTTCTACTTTCAAAATTGGTTTTAATGTACCTTTGTACCAATGAATGGATTGGAAGAAAATGCGGTGCGCCTGTCCCAATTGCCCACCGGTACGAAAGCGGTTATTAAAAGCCATGATGAAAGTGATTTCCAATTAACCTTAATGGAAATGGGTTGTATACCGGGAGAGCCGGTTTGGGTAGAAATGGTAGCACCTATGGGCGACCCGCTGGCCATACAAATAGCAGGATATTATCTGAGCATACGCAAAAAAGACGCGGATAAAATATGGGTTATAGCTACTCACTAAATCCAAACGGCCAATGGCTGGTAATATAATGGTCATTGCTCTTTGGAGAGGTGGCGCGTAACGATCTTTTTGTTCACCACTTTATCAAGCAAGCCCTGTCTTAGTGATTGGCTGAGGGGCAGGGCATACTTCTCGCTTACCAGCAATTCATCTGCACTTATTGCTGAAATGTGGTGATGATTGACGATATACTGCTTATGTATACGTGTAAAATAAGATGCAGGTAATTGCATCTCCAGGTTTTTAAGACTTACCAGGGTTATATGGCGCTTGTCGTGGATGGTGAATATTTTTGAAAAATCACCCATGCTTTCAATATAAGCAACCTCTTCAAAATGCAGTTTTACGAGGTCATTTGACTCACGAATGAAGAAATAATTGTCATTTTCAATCGTAGCCTGCGGTTGTTTTGTTTCGGATTGGTTTTTCAGATCAAGGTATTCAATTGCTTTGTTGGCGGATCTTAAAACACGCTCAAGTGATACCGGCTTTACTATAAAATCTATTACATCATGATTATAGCCCTCAATCGCATATTCGGGATGAGCGCTGACGAATATAAATACAGGAGCGTTTTTAAGGCTTTTCAGCAAGCCGATCCCGGAAAGCTCAGGCATATCTATGTCTGAGAAAACAATATCTATTTCCTGCGATGTCAATATCTGTTGTGCTTCCAGCCCGTTTTCGGCTATAGCAGTTATTTCGAGCCGCCCAATCTTGCTGACTAGCATCTCCATGATATCCCTTTCCATCATGCTGTCATCAATAATAAGGCACTTGTATTTCTTCATCTGAGGCATGATATTTTGAACAAATTTAATAAGAATGATCGATTTCTACCTGATTAGCTGTTTGTCGACTTTTATCGGCGCTTGGTCGACTAGTTCTTAAAAGTATTTATTTAGTTACGAAATTTATAAGGAGATCAATTTTTAATTTTTATAATAAAAAATAATTGTTCACTCTTTAAAATCATCCCATATGAAACGCTTATTTAATTTTTTCTTGTTTTTACCGCTTTTAGTTATTGCTACAGGTTCAGCCATGGCGCAATCTGCAAGCCAGAAGCCCAACAATAATGATGCTATTGCTGTTACAAACAGCGATGCAAACCATGTAGCCATTTTTGAGGCTTATCCAAACCCCACAAAGGGCATGATCACTATTAAAACAGAATGTGTAGGTAAGGTATCTTTTTATTCACAGAAGGGTAAGGAGAAAGGTAATTGTTTGGTAAACGAAGGCACAAACATAATATACCTGCAAAATGTACTTATCCCTGGGGTGTATATATGCAGGTTTGAGGGGGTTAATGGAAGTGTTGCTGAGGTGAGGGTTGTGTATGAATTATAATATAACTGCAAATTTGTATTTATCATCTAAAGTGAAAACGCCGAAGTGTTCGGCGTTTTTTATGTTTTAGTTACTGTTAGCTTCTATCTACAGAATATTTGCCGGGTCCTACAAAGAATAAACCTGCAAAAGTAAAGCAGAGTTCCAATGCATGGGCGGCGGCTTCAATGCCCTGGTGTTTGGCGAAATGTGTTAATGCTGCAACTATAAAGCTGAACAGCAGCAACAAACATACTAATCGAAACCACAATCCCAATATCAGGAACAAGCCGCCTATCGTTTCCGTAAGTGCAAACATAAATCCCCAGAAAGCGGGAAAGAAATGAACGTGAAGGTTGCCCATTGCGGTGCCATAATCGGCCCACTGATCAGAGTGGGTAAGTATGGGCAAGCCATATAAGATCATGATACCTCCCAGCCCGGCACGCATGATAAAGAGGCCGAAATTAGTGTACCTGCCAACCTGAGAGAAAAGCGCCATGATGTGAAGTTAAAATTCCAATATTGAAAATCCAAATTAGGGGGATTCAAATGCGAAGATTCAACCAAATGTGTTTTTGCCTTTTAGGTATCCTATAATTTTTTAGGCTTCCAGTCGAGGTCGGTGAATTTTTTTCTCTTAAGCAGGAAGTAGTCCCAAACTATACTACGCCTATATATGCCTTCTTCGTTGCGGATGCCGATGAATTTTTTATACTCCTTTCTGCGTCCCAACCATTTGCCCATTTCCCGGTATACATTGAAGTGTGCTTTGACTATGATAAATGTATGTTTTATGTTGCCGGTGAGCAGCAGGCGCATACCTGCAACACCATCAAGTACAATACGGAATGGGAATAGCCATAAAAGGCGGGAGCGTTTCTCATTTTTCAGGATAAGGATGAGGTTATTGCGAAAGTTATAATAAAGTTTTTGAGGGCTTCCATAACTAATAACACTACCACCCACATGATATACCAATGAGCCACCCACATAACCTATTTTATAGCCGGCATTCTTTAACCGCCAGCAAAGATCTACTTCTTCCATGTGGGCATAAAAATCATGGTCCAGGCCGCCTACCTTATGGTATAGCTCCGAACGCACCATGAAGCACCCCCCCGAGGCCCAGAAAACCTCTATGTTATCGTCGTATTGGTTATGGTCTTTTTCAATATCAAAGAAAATGCGGCCCCTGCAAAAAAGATAGCTGTACTTATCCATGAAACAGCCGCCGGCGCCTGCATATTCAAATAATTCACGATCACGCCAGTAACGTATTTTGGGTTGGCATGCGGCGAGCATTTCATCCCTTTCCATAGCCTCGTGTAATGGGGGGAACCAACCATCAGTAACTTCAAAATCAGCGCTGAGCAGTATATAGTACTTGGCTTTTATTTGTTTGAAAGCTTCATAATAGCCATTTGCAAACCCGTGATTTACGGCTATTTGTATTGTTTTTACAGTGGGATAATTAGCCTGTACGTATTGCAGGGTATCGTCAGT
>CAIRZD010000010.1 GCA_903882965.1 uncultured Bacteroidota bacterium | reverse complement strand
GAAGAGGGTGAAGTTCTGATCGGCAATCTTGAATCAGGCACAGGCAATCCGGTATTTGCGGGTATCAAGACTTTCTTTGAGAAAATCTTTGCACCCAAGAAATATGCTGCTGCGGTAGCTGAAGCTGGAAAGTAATCAAAAGACACTCAAACTCTTTTCATAAATTGGGTTTAGGGTTGAAAGGGGCATCATCCGAAAGGGTGGTGCTTTTTTTATCAGGTGCATTTGGCAATGGCATCCAATGTGTTGGTATAAAGCAATGTGCAGTAGAATTAGGTGCATCGCTATGAAGTGTTTTACCATATCTGATTGCTCCTGCCACTTTTGCTCCTGATTCATCACCACAAGGAAAATATCCTATAACAGGTGTTTCTCTATCAGGCAGTCTTTCATTCACATCTATCCACTTATCCTTGCTCTCGAAGGCTTGGATGATTTGTTCTTGTTTAATTTTAATTTCACGTAGCCGCTCAACTGCATTTTCTTCTTTTGAAAATAAATGATCAATTGCAGCCTGATTCAAGTCTATAAGTGCTTGCTTAATATCAAAGTCTCTAATATCTTTCATGGCATTGGTGTTTTGGTTAGCTCAATTAATTTGTCGAACATCGGCTTGAGATCATCTCGGTACAACTGCCCCATGAAGTTGTTATTCTCCTTCACATACTTATGAAACATGCCAGATTTAGGCAATGATATACTTTAGTGTACATCAAAATATATCACTGCCGTTTTTATTGATTTGTTTCGACAAATTCATTAACCAGTTTTAGGTTCTCCAGCGCAGCACTTATACGCTCGTGGATGTCTTTAGCTGTTGTTTGTAGTTGCGCCAAGTCCTTTTCGATATTCTTTGTTCCGCCATTCTCTATCAGCTTGACCGTTTGACCTATTTGGGCTGGCGAGGTTTTCCACCGAACATAACGGTTGAGGGTTATGCCTGTTGCCTTTTCGAATTCACTGACATAGGTAGATAGTTCATCATATTTATTTTTTAAGTCCTCAAAATTAGCAGCTCGTTTATTTATCCCCTGCTCCACTGCATTCTTGATTTCACCTTCAATAGATGAGCGATGGATGAAATTTGATTTATCCGTAGCCCGTTTAAGTAGAGCCGCCAAGAAACTTTTAGTTATCGGCTTTGGGGATAACTTTGGCGCAACTTTCATAATCGAGATTCGCCCACCCTTGATAGACATCCAACCCCACGTCTCTGGTATCTCCTCCAGCTTGGCAATATTATCACCATCTGTGAGTAGCCAGAAGTAGTCGCAGTATTGGAATATATTTTCAGCCTTGTCGGGCTTCTTGAGTTCATTCAGCCAATCCCCTCTGTGGCTCTTTAGCTCCACTCCAGACAACGAATTGCCGCGAGATGGGTATAGAGACATAATCATGTAGTCAGCAGACCTTGACCGAGAAAATCCAGCCGCATCGCTGACCTCTTGGAGTAGGGCATATTCCTTTTCGGGGAATTTGCATCTTAATATTTCGTAGACTGACTTCATAATAGGCATCAAACAGAACTCAGTTGTGGAGAGGGCTGGACTCGAACCAGCATTGCCTTGACATTACTCTTGGCGGTAATCCAATTTACGCTACCTCCCCGCCTGATCTTTACCGCCGTCTCCGCGTTTTACTTTGTTTTATGATTAAAAAATAAATGTTGTTATATACTTATTCAACTAGGCATGGCTTACTTTTTTTTCTTTTCAACACACCGATCTGACTAACTACTTTATTAAATGACTTCGACATTCTGTTATAGTTGCTCTTTTCTTCTTCAAGTTCTTTAGATAGTTTTTTATTGGCATCCATCCATTGTTCGCAGGATTTTTTCCACTCGGAAGATTCCTTGTGAAGATAAACATTTGCAGATTCACAAGCCTTTATGGCCTTTTCAAGAATAGCAGCATCAATTTCTAAGCCGGCATTAGAAATAGATTTTTCATGATAAAGTTTACGCAATACCTTAACCTTTGAATTAAGATGCAAAACGATTCCATCATATACATACACCATAACAGCTATCACAGCTATAAAGAAAAATACAAGGGGCATTAAAACGCCTATATTACTTGATATGTAGTCTGATGCGGTCATGGCTTTTTATTTTTAAAATCTCAAATACTTATGTCTTAAAGGGGGGAATTTATTTTACTACCATTTTAGAATGGTAGCCCATCGCTATCATCATACTTTTCTGACTTAGACTGTTCCTGATCCTGCGATTTAGGCTTACCCTGATAGCCTTCTGGCTTCTCATACGTATCCACTTGAAAGTTCAAAAAGTTTCCTTGTTTGCTCTTTAGGATGCTGAATTTAGCTTGCTTTGTGCCATTGTAGTCTTTCAGTGAGGCGCGTCCCTCTTCGGTCTTAAACCAGTCGAATAAAGCGCGTGGCTCAATGATTAACTGCCCTACTACGAAATCGGGCGAATTTTGGTGTTTCTGAAAGCCTTTTAGTCCTTGCGGAAATTTGTTGTCTGCCATTGTTATATATTTATTAGTTGTTTACCCGCCTCTATCACTCGTGATTCCAAATAATCCTTATCTGCCTGTGGGATGTCGAAATCGAATACAATAATATTGTTATAGCTCTTATTGCGTATCAAATAAGGCAATTCGCTGCTAGTACAACGCTCAATCCATTTTTCTGTGCGAATGTCGGCAGCGAACTGTGCATCTTTGACTATATCTTCTAATTCATCCTCAAAGGGACAGTAGATTATAAGTTCTGCCTTGTCAAGCCCAAGCATAGACCCATTGGACACACATTGCCAGTAATATTTCTCGCCGTCAGGGTGCTTATCCCTCACCTCGGCTATGTCCTTGCAATCGGCAAAAGTGAAAAATGAGTTTAAGGTAAATGGACATTTTACCTCGGCCACTTTCTCGCGCTCCAATAGCTTGTATTTCTCTCCGTCAGGCGTACCAGTCCAATAATCAATGCGCGGGTGTAGTAAGCTGCCATCCATGTCCAGTCGCTTGTATGAGCCGCCTAAAATGTCAAATACGCGAGACTCTAACATCTTGCCCCAGGCCGTTTCTTTAGACCATGAAGTTTGCGACATAGATCGTCCTGCCCGGCGTTCCCAATTTGTCTGCTTAATGTAAGTCATGGCAGCAGTACCAAGACCGCCATCTTTATACTTTACAGCACTCCCGACCCCAGACTTGGGACGCGCTGCTAGTTCTTCGGGTGTCATTTCTATTTTGCCCATACTGAGCAGGGCTATTATCTCTGAGGACGAAAAATTGCCTATGCTTTTGATTGGTGTCATATGCCTAGTTTTGTGGTGAGTAGTTTGCGAATAACATTATAGGTGCGCTCCTCTTTGTTCTTTATGACCCTCAAAGCCTGTGCGCGTTCATCATCGGTCAGCAGGTCAATACCCCTTTCGGTTTCATATTTATCAAGAGTTTCGTAAAGTTCATTTAGTTCATCAAAGGTGCAGTTCTCTTCTTTAAGTAAGCTGCTATAATCAATAACATCCTTTCTGTTGAGGTCTTTACCGAATATCTTTCCCCACTTTTCAGCAGCATCTTTCACCGCGTATGACTCAGCAGCAGGAGCAGACATTTGAATGGCGGCAGATTGCATGTTTTGAAAATCTATTGCGCCACCGCTATTGGCCTTTATCTGTATGGGGCTTGCGCCTATACCATCATTCCATTCTATTTCTCCATTGGTCGGGTTCTTTACAAATACCCTCACTGTGACCACCACACTATTAGCCACCAGCTTCACGTCTTTGACCTCTACCCACCACTTAGTAAATATTCGGCTAAGTATATACTCAACGCGGGTAATGGGCAGATATTTCAATGGCACCGATTCACCTTTAGCATTTTTCACTTTAATGATAGGGTGCGAGTCTAGCCATTTATCCGGCGGGTCTTGATTCAGTAATACCATAAAGGCGTTGTCTTTGTAAAGTTCATCAGACTCATTCACAAGGTCTGAAAGTGTTGGTACGGCTAAGTTTGACATTTTATAATTGGCAACTATATACTTATTACACCCAATCGGGTCTTTATTGTTAAAAAATACTTGTCTGTCTTGTGTTTAGTTCAATTCGTTTCATGGCGTCGTCATAGTAGTCTTTGTCCAGCTCGCAGGCGGTGAGGTCGTAGCCCATCTGTTGACAAGCGATGGCTATTGAGCCGCTGCCCATGTGGGTGTCAAGTATCTTGTCGCCATTTTTGGCGTAGTTTGAAAGAAGCCATTTATATAATGATATTGGTTTTTGGGTCGGGTGTATTCTGTTTGCATTATTGCTGTTTATCTTCTTCAATCGTGCAGGGCTATCAAAAGAAGTCCACGCCTGTTCTACTTGGCTCATTGTTGGCACATAGGTCATTTTATCCCACACAATGAAACAACGGTGTGCAGGTAAGCCAAAGTAGTTTCCACCCCACACAATTTGATTTTTAGATACTCTAAACAACTCTTTCCAGTATTCATCAGTAGGCACATTGTCATCCCAATTTGTTCTCCGTATATCCTGCATAAATTTAGTTTGAGTATTTCTTTTCGTGCCTCCATCAGTAGTTCGTTTGCCCAATCCGTAAGGCGGATCAACAATAGCCAGTTCAAAGTGATTGTCGGGAAATTCCTTCATCATATCCATACAATCACAATTTCTAATATCTAGCATAGTAATTTTTGTCTGATTATTCTACCAATCTTAACCATTTCATCATAAGTAAAGAAATTCCCTTTTATATTATTGCACCTTTGACAACTGAGGGCTATGTTAGAAATGCTATACCCCAACGAATTATCCATCCTGTCAATAGTTAATCTTTGAGATTCTTTTTGCACTAATTTATCTTGCACAACTACTGATTCTGACCGTTTACAATAGACGCAAATTCTAGGCTGATTCAGATACCAAACTTCAAAGGCATCTCTATTTAGTTCAAAAGGCAAGTTCCTCCTTTTTGCCCCTTGCTTTACGACATCATAAATCCCTCTTGGATTTTTCTTTCTGTATTCATTACGGTATTCATTGAATTCTATTAAGTGTGATTGCCTGTATTTTTTGGTGACAGTAGCACATCTTTCAATATTTGCTTCCCGCCACTTTTTGTTTCGGGCTGCTTTCTTTTGTTTCCGTTCTTCGGGTGTTTGCATACCACAAAAATAATAAATAATGTCCAATTATCCAAATGTAAAAGGATATTAAGCCATGCAGTCCTCGTTGTGATATGTAATAGTTCTTTGTTCATTTAATTAGTCAGGTTGAATAAGTATATAGTTGCCTTATAATTTTATCCTTTAAAAAAACCCTACTCAATACCTGCAACGGTTCGCTTATGTACAGCAGGTTTACGATTATATCTCTTTCGGGGATAGGTTTTTTTTATGATTTACGCGAATGGGTTGATTATTGAATGTTATATTTTGCTTTGAGTTTAGCAAGTGCCTCTTGAGCACCGCTAAGTGATTTGGCTTTTGATGCCACATTCTGACTTTCCCTCTCTACTAGATATTCAATAGCCATCTCTTTAGTGTCGTGGATGTTTTTACCCTTCCGCTCACTATACTTTGAGCCTTTAATCCAAATCGTAGATGGCGTTTCCCTATCAATTTCGATTTTCATAATATCCGAACTCCAATCCCATGTTTTATACTTTATCATTTCTTTACAGTTTCGATTGTATCGGTTAATAATTCGGATTGGGCAATTTTGTCAATCAGGCTGTTAATAACGCCATCCACTTGGTCGGTAGATTGACCCTTGTTATCATTCAGCATAGATTTGAAAAACCCCGCGTAAACAATATCGGTCAATATATTTTCCGAATTGACATCAGGGTATCCAAACTCTTTCAGATTTTTAATCCCTGCTTCAATTAGCTTTTTCTGTATTACTTCGTCTGAGAGTGCCATTATTTTACTATTTCTTTTGTGGTTATTTCGGTCAGGTCGGAAACGGGGTCGCCTGTGTACTTACTGATTACCGTAAGGACATCTGGCATTGTCAGAAATGGACTATTGCTATCTGCCCAACGAAAAATAGTGGTTTCGTGTTTGCCTGTTAAGTCGGCTATCTCGCCGCGCAACCCTAATTTTTCTTTAATTAGATCAGCATATATTTGCTTTAGTTTGTTCATATAATTTTTCCCTTTTGTTGTCGTTCTGAGTGCAAATCTACAAAGTATTTTTAAACCACCAAACTTTTATAAAATAAAATTTATTTTTTATTTGGAAAGTACAAATATTTACTATCTTTGCAATCTCAATAGATATAATGGAGGGCAAAAAATCTTTCGTTCTTTACGCAGACCTGTTGCATACTGTACAGAAACTACCAAAAGATAAAGCGGGCGAACTGCTTGTTTTGATACTTGAGTATGTAAATGACCTTAACCCAACTACCGAAGATTTGCTTTTGCAGATTGCCTTTGAACCGATAAAACAGCAGCTTAAAAGGGATTTGATAAAATACCAAGTTTTCCGTGAAAAGCAGGCTACCAATGGATCTAAGGGTGGCAGACCAACAAAACCCAAGCCTAAAAAAGAAAACCCAAAAAACCCAAGCCTTATTTCGGAAACCCAAAAAAGCCTAAGTGTTAGTGTTAATGCTAATGTAAATGAAATAGATAATAATACAATGTTGCTGATGTGGAATGATTTTGCAGTAAAGAATGGCAGAAAGACACTAAAGGCTATTACACCTGAAAGAATATTGAAATTAGATGTTAGAAAAAAAGAACCGCTTTTTGACTTTAAGAGTATCTTAGAAATAGCCTCTAAGCAGAAGTGGATATTTTCGGGAGAGTGGTTTAATTTTGACTGGATTATTAAAAACCAGGGTAATTACATTAAAATACTTGAGGGTAAATTTGGTGTAGAAGAAACACAGGAGCCGAATCGGAATACCAACCGCGCAGTAGGGACAGCAGATAAAGAATTTGGAGGATGATAACAGCGTTTAAGAACATTCGGGACATATCAAACCCTGTGATTACTACCCCCGAGGTTGTATATAGGACTATCAAGTCAGGTAAGTACCGTGACCATGTGGAGAAAATACGGGCAGAGAAAGACCCGCAGAAAAAAAGGAAGCTAAAGGACGAATCGGTAAGTATCTGTTTTTCGGGTATTTTTAGCAAAAGGGAGGACGGGGCAATTATAAGTCATTCTGGGCTTTGCGTCCTTGATTTCGATAAACTACCCGACCCCGAAGGGAAACGGGCTGAAATGTCCTCCTATGAGTTCGTAGAGGCTGCTTTTATCTCTCCTAGTGGGGACGGATTAAAGGTGGTAGTAAAAATACCTGCCGACATCGAAAAGCATAGGGGTTATTATAAGGCTCTTGCAAAGAAATTTGAAGGGGTGGACGAAACGAGCATAAATTTAAGCAGGGTATGCTATGCTTCATATGACCCCGATATTTATGTAAACCCTAGCGCATTGGAGTTTACGGGTTATATTCCAGACGCTAAAGTGGTTAGTGACAGGCAGTATGCGGAAACGGAGTTTAAAGATGTCAAAAAAGACTATGACCGTCTCGCTAGGGCAGCGAAAATGATACGTGAATCTACTGACGGAAACAAGCATCAGGAGTTAAGGGATGCTAGTTATTTGTTAGGCGGGGCGGTAGCAAATGGCTCACTGACCGAATCGGAATGTATAGCCCTACTTGAATATGAGATACAGCAAAAGCCCATTGAAAGTTTTGCAGCTGCTCAAAAAACAATTAGGACTTGTTTGGCGAAGGGAATGCAAAAGCCACTACCCGAAGATCAAAAGGTAGTTTCTGTATCTCAAAAAGTTATTACTTCAAGTGGCGTGAAGCCTATTGATGATGTGTGGGACATAATGGAGCATTCATTCAAGCATGGAAAGAAAAGAGGGGAGACTACTCATTTTCCGAGATTTGATGAAAATTTTAAATGGAAAGCAGGGGAAATAACTTTGATTATTGCCCGACCAAATTCAGGGAAAACGGAATTTGGATTACAGTTAATGACAATGAAATCTGTTTTTGATGATTGGAAGTGGGGCGTTTTTAGCCCCGAGAATTATCCCGAAGATGAATTTTATGATTCTTTGATACATACCTATATTGGAAAAACAACCGACCCATTTTATGGTTCATCGCAAATGACTATTGACGAATACAGAAAAGGCTATGAATTTGTAAGGAATCATTTTTTCTATGTGTATCCCGAGAGTCATACGATAGAAGAAATAGATGCCAACTTTGACTATCTGATAAAAGACAAAAAAATATGCGGCACTTTTATTGACCCCATGAATCAGGTATCCTATGACGAGGGAGCGCGTACCGACCAGTTTCTTAGTAAGTTTTTGACAGTTAGGAAACGCAGAGCTATCGACTATAATGGACACGACATAATCAGCACACACCCGCGTACGATGTCAAGAAATAAAAGCGGGGAGTACGATGTCCCCGATATGTACGAAATAGCGGGAGGGGCGATGTGGGGCAATAAAATGGATAATATAATGGTTATCCATAGACCAAAGTTTTTGACCGACCCTATGGATACTACGGTAGAGGTTCATGTACGAAAAATCAAGAAGCAAAAATTAGTCGGCATACCTGGCACTTGTGTTTTTGATTTTCAGAGAAAAACAAACCGATATTACATTGATGGAGTTAGCCCATTGTCGGACGGCAAGTATATTGCACCGACACCGAAAGAATTTGAGGACACGACCAAGAAGATAATAAAAAGTTTCCCCGATAGAGTTTCACCGCCTAAACCCGACAAGGAGGAACAACAGATACTTGATTTAGATGATGACGGCAAACCATACGCATTCTAATGACATACGCAGAGCAATTACTTGACCCCCGTTGGCAGAAGGTGCGATTACGTGTTATGAACCGCGACAAGTGGAAATGTCGTGTATGTAATGATGATAGAAAACAATTACAGGTGCATCATTTATTCTACTGTGGTATGGCTTGGGAAATTGACACTAAATGGCTTGTCACAGTTTGCGATTCCTGCCACAAGAAACTTGAAGATGACAAATATAAACATGTAGAATATACAGAGAAAGATCTAAAGAGACTATTAAAGACGCACTATAAACAAACCCTTGCAACATGACCAACAGATTTTTACAATACATTTTACTGATAGCAATAGCTATCCTATCATTTGCGGGATATTTTTTCCTGATGAAAGAAATAACTCAATAAAACTATGAGACATAAATTCCTTCGACTGTATGATCGGTACAAAAGGTTTCCAACGGAAAGAAAGCGTGATGCCCTATACCGTCTATCAATGGATATGCTCGATGAAATACATGAATCAATTTTAAATCCTTTTTAATGTGGACATACTATGGCTCTAAATCTATGCTTGTAAAGTGGTATCCAAAACCACATGATAAAGTCATAGAACCATTTGCGGGTGTGTGTGGATATTTGGGTATAACCATGCTCAAAGTGTTGCTAATCCTACACAAAAATGTTGGTTACTTTGTAAATAATAAGTTTATTCAAAGATTTAACAAATAACCATTTTGAAATACAAAAACAACTTTTACATTTGCATAACGAAATAAGAAACATGAAAGTTTTAAGTCAAGAAGAATTAGAGAAATCGCTACCAGTTGAAGTGAGCATTGAAAAGGTGCGAGATGCGTACCGGGCAATCAGAGTAAACGAAACATTGGTGGTTCCTCGTAAAGACTGGATAGCAGATTCTCACCCTTCTACAAACCTGAGCATGATATATCCGAAAAAGACAGGAATAAAGAACTATCGTGTTCGCTCAGATAACGAGAACTATTACATCACCAAACTTAAAGAACTGCCCGTAAAATCATGAGCAAAATAATACCAAACATAGACGATACCATTTTCGTACTGGTAAGAGGTAAGATTCAATCGGCGCGTGTCACAAGAAGGGGCGGAAGTGGGTGGATACAAACTAATCTTTCCACTAAATTTTTTGGCCCTCAAGAGGTTGGGGCGACACCCGAGGAGTGCAAGCAAAATCACCTTGACTACATAGAGATGAGAATAAAATCTGTTCAACAAGTTCTCGATAAGAAAATCAAACAACTTGCTAAAATCAACAAGATAAAAATCTAAAATGACCACATTCAAAGGCACAAGACCAAAATCGGTACATAAGGCAATTCGCGTATCTCCAGATAAGTTAGCACATCCTAATGAAAAGCCACTCAATTTGATTGAGGCTATAATGAGGGATATTTCCGTGGAGGGGGAGTTGGTAGTTGATTTCTTTAGTGGCAGTGGTACAGTATCCCTCGCCGCTAAGAAAATGGATAGAGCCTATATAGCCTTTGAACTGATGAAAGAGCATTATGATAAATCTGTTAAACGAATTGAACTAAACACAAGACAGACAAGTATTTTTTAACAATAAAGCCCCGTTGGGTGTAATAAGTATATAGTTACCCTCTATTTATATGACCACCGCTGATTTAAAGGCTCTAGGATACGAGATAAAGGGTGGCAAAGCATTAAGGGTAACCAAGAAGGAAAATAAGGCCACATATAAGCCAAAACGAAGCAAATACGGCAACACTAGGACAGAAGTAGAAGGAATAAAATTCGATTCTGCCAAAGAAGCTAAAAGGTATCAGGATTTGAAAATTGAATCCTTTGCTGGTGCAATATCAAGTTTAAAGCTACAACCTGTCTATCCAATAGAAATTAATGGTGTCTTAGTATGTAAATACAAAGGTGATTTTGAGTATATCAGAAATGGGGTAAAGATTTTGGAGGATGTAAAAGGAATGAAAACACCCATATATAGGCTAAAGAAGAAATTAGTTAAGGCTGTTTATGGTATTGATATATTAGAGAGTTAACCCTTATAATATCCGAATAGATAAACGATAGTGTCCACGTTCCAGCCGTTGCCTAAAGCTCGGTAACGCTGAGTTGAAGAAATACCTTCTGTGTAAAAGTCTGGCAAGGTTTGAAGTCTCTCGCACTCTACCTCGGTCAATCTCCTTATTCGCTGTTTGTATTCAACTCGGTTTATATCTGAGCAAGCTAATGTGTAAGTTTTCCCATCTGTCCTGGACAGATGCCCAGTTCCCCCTTTCCCTGTTTTGCTACTTCGTGGCATCATATTGTGGACGGTTATTGGCTCAACTATCGCTAAATCACTTCGGGCAGCTAATGAA
Organism: uncultured Bacteroidota bacterium; assembly: GCA_903882965.1. Taxonomy (GTDB): domain Bacteria; phylum Bacteroidota; class Bacteroidia; order Chitinophagales; family Chitinophagaceae; genus Nemorincola. Next base: position 35,071 of record CAIRZD010000010.1, on the reverse strand, counting down.
TAAGATTTGTTATCCAGCTTTTCATGATGAAAAGCTGCGGATTTGTTTAAGGTAAGCATCAATACAGGTTCACTGGCTTTCTCTACCACATAATTATCTTTAGCCACACTGGTAAGACAATTTGTCTTACCATCGAAACGCTCCTCAAGGTGTTGCTCTGTTTCTAATCCAGTTTTACGGCTTTTGGGATTATCGGGGTTTCGCCCTCTTGATGCTGCACAGGTTACTTCTATCATCGTGCTTTGCCCCTCTACAATGGTATCCATTTCACTATGCAATCCTCCGGAATGAGCACCAGCAGTAAAACATGAAGCCTTTCTGTTCTTGTCCACAATAATATTGTCTGATATATCCAGGGATCCTGAACAGGCGTTAATACAGCTCGCCTTATCAACGCCTGTTTTGTAATTTATCTTTCCTCCATTATAATTCTTCTTTCGACTATTCAGATAACTAACCATCTTATCACTCAAATAATACTTCTCATCCACGTTTGTTTCAAGTATGTCTTTGAGATAAATACCCCTATCTTTTGGCTGAGTAATAATAGAAGTTAAATCTCCGAATAGTCCTGATTTTTCTAAACCCAAATTCGTCCAGTATATCCTGGGTCTTGATTGAGCGGAAACCAAAGCGGAATTTATATGAATACCGTTTACTCCGATGGCTCGACTTAATACTTTCTCCCACTTCTCACCCATTTCAACATTCTCCAAAAAGAATATCACATCAGGATTGTATTTCTGTATGTCAGTTAAGATTCTCATGTACTCCCAAAAAAGATACGATTGACCTTCAAATTCGTAGTTCTGTGATTTCAATTCAAGATAGTGGTCGAGAGTTAATATCTCAACTTCATCAGTGGTGGACATGCCTTTGCGTTTGCCGGCGAAACTGAAATTTGTACAAGGCGAACCCCCTTGTAACCAATCAATAGGGGGTAATTTGCTCACATCAACGTCAATTACTGAGCCTAATTGAATAGTATCAGGATAGTTCTTTTGAGCAATCTTTATGGCATATTTGTCTATCTCACTAGCATAATATTTATCGTATTTGATGCCTGCTCGGTTTAAAGCTAGCTGTCCACAACTCACACCATCAAAAAGGGATAAGACTGTAATAGGTTTATTGTTCATCTTTTTTTTCTCTTACTTTGGTCAACAATCGGGTGGTTAATCATATCAATCCTCCCATTTTAATCTCTTAGTCTCAATCGGTTTTACGCCTTTGTCGGTGTAGCTTTTGATGAGAAGTTTTAACTGAGAAACAGCATCTTCATTTTGTTCGGTGTCTGCTTCCATTATGTTTTTCTCTACCAAAGTCCCCTCTAGGCACTCTAAGACATTCATTAGGTCGGTTAGTTCAACCGAATCGCTATATCCAGTGGTTTTGTCAATCGCTTTTTCAATAGGGCTTCTTTTTCTCCCTTGCATTTCTTTCTGAATTCCATCAAGGATAAATAGCCAATAATCATGTCTTACATAGGATTCAAATATTTCGCGAGATTCTAGTATTTCTTTCATATATCATATTTAATAGTTAAGCAGTTTTAGAAAAAGAAAAGAGGACTGAAACAAGCTACCTGAAATTTAAGTTTGCAAATTCGCCATGAATTTCCTTGGCCTTTGCATCATACGCTCTCGCAGCGTCTTCCTCGATTTCAAAAAGACCGAGACTAATATTCTTAACTTTTGCCCTCCATTTATTCCCATTTTTATGCCAATGAACCCCCAAATATTTAGAACTACTCCTTGGGCGAGAAGCTTTATTTGCTTGGTTTTGAGAATTTGTGCAGATTCTTAAATTTCCTTTCTGACAGTTTAACCCATTTCTGTCTTTGTGATCAATAAAAACTTTAGAATCCATAATGCCCATTACTTCTCTATGTAGTAGTATCTTGCTACTATATACATATGGTTTGCCTCTCACTAATCTTACAAACCAATTTCTCCCCATAAGATAATCATACATATCATCATCAACAATGGCAAAGTATTTGCCTGTGAGATTCTTGTTATTTTTTGAAAGCGGTATTAATTTCATACTAAAAAGTACCCGCCAGACACGAAGGCTTATCCACCGACACAGAATGTATCAAGAGGCATCGGACTGACGGGATATTTTTAATGATTTTCATGTGGATAAGCAGTCCAAATATACTGCACTTTTCGGATATTTCAAAACTTACCTTTGTTCTTCAAATTTTATTTCCTCGTCCACCTGCTCTAACTGCTCAATGGTACAATAGCTAAGTTTCTCCATGATTGAGGACAGAATCAGTAGTTTATCTTCATCTACAGCTTTGGTAATGGTTTCTTTGCTACTTGGCATGAGCTTTAGTATTTGATCGTGAAACAGGTCTATGCTTGCTATCTCGTTTCTCATCAGCCTGGATATGTTTTTAAAAAGTTTCTCGGTGCGGATTTGCTTTTCAAAGCATGATAGTTCTATCCGGCACAATCTTATCATAAAGAGTTGCCGATAGAAAGACGCTGAAAGGTCTTGGGTTCGCTGTTGAGGTGTCATACCGCTAACTCTATCAAGTGAGCAATATCTAAAGACAGTTTATAGTTTCGCCATGTTCTGATTGCATTTCCGAATAGCTGCCAGTGTACATATTGAGCTTTATGCGCCCATACTTTTGATTCGATTGGTGTCATAGTTTTGGTTTTATAAATAATAAGCTAATAGTAATACTGCTCCGATAGCCGTCATAATGTAGATACAGAAACGGGAGATTTCATAATCCAAATCTTTACCTGTGAGATTCCAGATTATATCAAGAACGACATCGGTTAAGGGATCTGCTGCTCTTTTGTTCATTTTCTCCATGATTATATATTTTCAAGTTTTAAAAGGGGTTTACTGTGTTTTACGATTACTAGTTTTGACTTATCCTGAATGATTTTATCTACCATTTTGATAAGCTGTTTAACCGCTATTGATCGCTGTGCTGCTGGTAACATATCAATCTTTTTTCTTTTCAAAGGGTATATTATGTAGCTTACAGTATGCCTCTGTGATCCGTTTAGCTTCTTCAAATAGATATGCTCCAAGAGGAGACATCGGCTTCGGTGCTTTTGGTTTAGGTTGTTCCGGTGCTTTCATAGGAAGTAGATTATTGTAGTTTTATTCATCTGTTTTTAGTTTTATTGATTTTAGTTAGAATAAAGAAAATTTTTTCGGGTAGTTAATCGCTATTTTTCATCTTCTAAGTATTTAATTACATCTTGTTTTGACATTTCGTCTACCAACTCAGACCATCCAACATATTCCACAATTTGGGCAGTTGTTAACTGGCTCAATAGTTCAGATATTGAAACATTATCTATCTCTACGCTTACCGTTCCTCCATTATTGGGGTCGACACGAACCCTGTCTGATGTTAATTGCAAATCAATTCCTTTCATCTTATTTTTTCTTGTTTGCTTTCCGTGAATTAAAATTTATTAATAGTTACCAATCTACCGACAATATATAATTGCTGCCTGGTTAGTTTTGAGGTGTCATAAAAAGCGAAATTTTCACCGCTCCAATCCTCAATTTTTGGTACAAATAGATTGTTATCGTTTATAGTTTTCTCAAAAGCCGGCACATCTGCAACAGGTATTTGCAAAGCCATTATATTTTTTTCTTCGTTTGTCATTTTATTATTTTTTGATTGGTTAAAAAATGGGGAGGGCTTGCGCCTTTAACTCCCCTCAATAAAACAAAAGTTTAGGCCGTTACCTTTATATCGAGATTAAATGTGTAGTTAAAAGCGTGTACAGCATTAGCCGTTAGCTGTCTCTGCCATACGCCTTGACTTGGTGACCACTTAAAGGCTATTTTCTTTAGGGTCTGTATAATGTCAGGGCTTGGCTTTTGCTCATGCTTTACCTGTATTCTGTCCATATCAAAGTTTATTATCACTTCGTATCCATCAAACTGAAAGTTTAAATTACCTCCGACCTTCTCAGATATTGCCGCTTTTTTAGTTTCAACGGCTAGTCTGTCTTGCAGTCTTTTGATCTCGGACAGATTATTAGTTAAGCTAAATGTTCTGAATCCACCGCTTTTGAGTATGTACCTACATTCATTTATCTCTATTCCATAGTTGCCAAGCATCTTGATGCGTTGGTCTGCATCTGTCACCTTGCGGAAAAGGACGTTTATTTCCTTCATTATAGCATGATTCCACACTTTATCCGCTATTCTCTGCTGTAAGTCTTGGATAGGGTCTATTTGCGCTTTTGCTGCCCTCCTTTGGGCTTTCTCAATGGCTGCTATCATACGTTTGCGAAACTCTCTAAATTCGCCGTATGCGTTATGTGCCCAGTTATGGCGTTTTTCTTGTTGGCGTTGCGGAAAATTTGACCCACCGGTGACGGCAGAACTTGCACAGTTACTTTCAGAATTGAGCCAAGCAGACATTTTAGATTTATACTTTACACAATACCTTTGCGCGGTTGTTTCGTCACTGATTGAGCGTATATGTTCCATATCCTGTATTAGTTCCTCTTCGTGCTCCTTGAGGGTGTTTTTTGCTCTTTTTTCGGGATTGAATGACTGCCAATAAAAAGCACGTCCCGCAGTTGTTTTCATGTCTACCAAAAGTGTTAAACCCACTTTGCGCCCGTCTGTGATTTCAGCACTCACTATTTGCTGCATATTATCTTCAATCCCATTGGCAAGGTTAAACCATTTGCCGACCTTGTAATAAGATAGCATTTCATCATCATCTAAATGCGCTGCCATGCTCGTGTGTATGGTTTGCCCGTCTGAATATGTCACCTTGATTGATCGTAACGGCTCGTGGTGCTCTGTGGCTGTCTCTGTGTAGTTTAGTGTTTCAATTGTTGTCATTTTACCCCTCTTTTACATCATAGGGGAGATGTTGTTTTATTGTTAGCTCCCTTTTATCTTCGAAGATCACGGCTAAACCGAAGGGAAAGGATTTGCACGTATGAACGCCGCGCCCCGCTTACGACATTTTACCACTCCTTAGACTTGCAAAGCCTCTTTAAGTCGGTGAGGTCTTTGATTAGTGGATATTCAGCATTTTTTGTCTTATCAATTACAGTCATTTCTGTGATGTATTTCCAGGGTGTACATTTGCCAGTTATATCACTGCGATACCTTACTTTGTATGCGCCTCTGCCTTGAAATTCGAAGTCAAAATTTGATTTGCAGATCTTTGTTTTAGTATTTGTCATTTTATTTTGCGTTTAACCGCCGCCGCGTTTGTTTTATTGATTAATAATAGTATCTAATTGCTTAGACAATGCAAAGCTATGCATATATTTGGTATATACAATAGGTAGCTAACTAGTGTTTCTTTTATTTCAACGAACGGCAATAATATTATATCAAACGTATATAATGGAGATATTTTTTAACTGTCTCTTTGATATTTGATATATAATAGGTAGATTTGCCTCAAATAATAATAACATGGCAAAGACACAAATAAAAAAGAACGGTATCGAAGTTCAACCGCTATTAATAAAAATACCTACGGACCAGCTTGCAAAGATTGACAGGCTCCGGGGACTGGATAGCCGTACAAGGTTTATTAATGATGTCATTAAAAAGGTAAAAGAATGACAAACGACCAAAATAATATACTCGATCAAAAGAGACCGAAAACATACGAAATGTCGAAAATTTCATCTAACTTTGAAATATAATGGCAGAATTTCAACAAGGAAATAGATTTTGGGAGCAAAGATCAAAAAACGGACGCGAGATGCTTTTTTCGTCTCCAACTTTGCTGTGGGAAGCGTGTACCGAATATTTTGAATGGTGCGAAAACAATCCGCTACCATGTGAAGAGGTAAGCGCGGGGAAAATAGTTGAAACTAAAAAACTTCGACCATTTACAATTCAAGGTTTGTGTTTGTATCTCGATTGTAATACTCAGTATATTAACCAACTTGAACGCACATTAGCTGATAAAACAGACGAAGTGTCTGCCGATTTTTCTATAATCATCAAACGTGTGCGGGAAATAATCTACAATCAGAAGTTCACCGGGGCCGCTTCTGGCTTCTTTAACGCCAACATCATCGCAAGGGATTTGGGACTTACTGATAAGCAAGATGTGACCACAGGAGGCAATGAAATAAAGCAGATTTTTAAAATAGGTGGCACAGAAGTAGAATTTTAAAAATGTCAGAAACTAAAACAGAAATATTATTCGCGCCATTTCCAAAACAAATAGAGTTTTTGGAAGCCGTCTTTGGTGGTCGTTTCACGGCCATCTTCTACGGTGGCGCGATACGATAGCGGGGGAAAAACATTCGCCGGAATAGGGGCATTACTATTACTCTGCAAAAAATATCCTAAATCAAAATGGGCAATAGTGCGCGACACTTTGCCAACACTTAAGCGAAATACTATCCCCTCTTTCTTTAAGGTTTGTCCCAAGAACTTTATCAAGCAGTATAACCAAGATACACAGGTCGTAACGTTCACCAACGGGTCGCAGATACTTTTCTTTTCCGAGAACTACGATGACGATAAGCAGTTAGATAGGTGGAAAGGATTGGAAGTAAACGGTTTTCTTTTAGAGGAAGTTAATGAATTACAGCAGGCTAGTTTTTACAAAGCCATTGAGCGGGCCGGAGCGCACATCATACCGAATAAGCCACAGCCTTTGATCATGGCTACGTGTAACCCGTCAAATAACTGGGTGAAAGAATTAATCTACGAGCCTGCTAAAAATGGCACATTGCCATCTCAGTGGAAATACATTCAGTCACGCATCTTTGACAATCCATTTGTGCTTGAGGATTCGGTTTACATGGAATCTTTGAAAATGATGCCTCGCTATCAGTATGAGCAATTTGTAGAAGGCAATTGGGATTTGCAATTAAAAACAGGCGGGGAGTTTTATAAGTGCTTTGAACTTGATAGCCATGTAGCTGACGCAAAATATAATCCACTATTGCCATTGCACATATCATGGGATGACAACGTTAACCCATATCTACCATGTGGTATATTTCAGATCGAAGGCAAGACAATAAGCATGGTCGATGAAATTGCTGGTGTAACTCCAAACAATACCATATCTGCCGTGTGCCGGGAAATAATACGCAAATATCCAGCACATGATAAGGGTATGTTCATTTACGGCGATGCTACCGCAAATAAAGAAGATACCAAGCTGGAAAAGGGCATGAATTTTTATAAACTGATCACAGAAGCATTGAGGCAGTATAAGCCATCATTGCGTGTACTGAATAGCAATCCATCGGTAGTAATGCGAGGCAACTGGATAAATACGATTCTTGAAAAGGAGATTGGTGGAATTAAAATAATTATAGGCAGTCATTGTAAGAAGACAATAAATGATTTTGTGGCCACAAAAGAGGCGGCTGATGGAACTAAATATAAAGAAATGGAAACCAATACAAGCGGGGTGCGCTATCAGAAAGTCGGCCACATGGTCGACCTGACCGATTATATCCTCTGCTCCGCCTTCGCCGCAGAATTTGCCGCCTATCAGCGCGGCGGTGCGGTTCAATCGCTGCCCACTTTCGGCAAAAACGCTACATCGAAAAATAGTTATTAGGAAATTAAAAAAGTGTTTGTATATTTGTGACAGCCGAAAGGCAAAGGAATTATAAAAATCCCAAGTCCATATGTGAGGTATGGAGTCGGGGTTTGTTTGAAGCAGAAACCGAAAGGAATCTATTTTAAACCCGCCCACTGCCTCACACAGTGGGTTTTTTATTTTCTGTGAAGTCAAAACAGTCCACACCATTATCGCTGATATTAGACGTAGAGAATCATAATGCCACGAGACTATGGCTATTGATTAATGCCTTTTGTAAATTCAAATTTTATTCATACTTTTGTTACGCTTGATAATAAAACATTTATGTTTGACTTTTTTACTTTAAAATACTCCCACACAGATTTAACGCTCACCTCACGGTGTTTTGTTATCAAGCATTCTGTGTGGGCATTTATGCTATTTCGATAACTGACCTTACATACAAAGGCAGTTGTGTATAGTTGAACTGCCCGACAGGATTAGACGACCTTCAATCAAAAACAACTTTGAAACTTCCGTTGATGTCAAAAAGTAGATTGGCAACGTCTGACACCGTGACGACCAATTAGAGAGTGCCGAAAGGTAACACGACATCAAATGACCTGCTACTCAGGAATTGAAGCAGACATAAAAAAGCCCCTTAGTCTTATTCAGAAAAAAGGGGACATTGATGTGTTATTTAGAAAGGACTTGCTGTGGCTGCTAGTTTGAAAATAAATACACTCTCTATAGACGGTGTATTATCCTAAACTCAAAGGTAACTAAAAAAAACGCGAGAAAAAAAGAAAAATTGTTTACTTTTGAAACATGGGATACCTTATATCTGCTGATTAAGAAACGGTGGGTTTTTAAATGGAGTTCATAGAATTAATCCTCTAAGGGTATTATTCGGGCGCTTTGACTAGAAATAGGCTGTAAAGAAGGATTAGCAGTAGTGTGAGATAATCGGTTCGAATCCGATTGGACTCCCACTTTTTATTAGGAAATTAGGCGAAAGTTGAGACTGGATTTTATTTATCAACTTTTACTATCTTTGCAAATATGGCAGCAAGCTATCTAATTTCATCTGATTATCTCCCGTCCGTCCAAACCGGCGACCTTACTGGAATGACGCAGAATAATATTGCATCACAGCATTTAGCCGAGCAAGCCGCGCAGGCAGAGGTCATAAGCCATCTAAGGCAGAAATATGATACCACTAAGGAATTTACCCCTACCGCACCATGGAATCCATCAGGCGTGTCTTTGGCGAATTATCCCACTCGTACAGCATTGACAGCCGCTGCATGGGTAGCCAATACAAGCTATACCGTTGGACAGTTTGTGGAATGGACGGATAGCAATATCTATCAGTGCATTTTACTAAATAACGATGCCACTTTCATATCTGCCCACTGGATTAATTTGGGTGCAACAGGCTCAATCCCATATCAGGCCAATGACAGAATATATTTATCGGCACAAGGATATAGCTCAGGCATCACGTATGCTTTAAATGCTTTGGTTATTTACAATGCTCCGTGGGTAGCATCAACATCATACACACTCAATCAGCAAATACTTTATACCGATGGGAATATTTATATGTGTGCCATCGCCAACAGCGATACAACATTTACTCCAGCGAAGTGGAGACAAGTCGGGCCTCAATCCTATATTGGCGCAGTCTATGTATGCACGACTGCAATCGTAGCACCCGAAGCCTTTAATCCCGCGCATTGGACGTTAGCGGGTCAATGCAATTCTATTTTCTACGGCGCACTACCGCCGAATGTGACCGCCTTTGATTATTCAAATGGCTATTATGTCACAGGCAATCAGGTCTATTATAAAGGGCTTGTGTATTCGTGTATAATTGGCACTCGCTATCCCGACCATACCGAAGAGTTGCAAGTTGAAACGACAACGGGAGTAATAGCTGGCAATGTATTCCCTGATGATCCGAGCAATGGCTCAAAATGTTGGGGTATTGGTATTCCTTACTATATTCCCAAAGGAACACCTATCACAAATACCCTATATTGGACGGCAGGAGATAATAGGGACGTGGACTTAGTGAGCCGTATGGTAGATATAACCGCTTATAGGCTTAGTAAAAACATTGCGCCAAAGAACATCCCTGACAAACTTATTTTCGCTTACATGGGTGCTGACAATGATAAGACCCATTTTACGGGCAAAATGTTTTATCCTTTATATTCAGCACTAGGATGGCTACAAGGATGCGCCAGGGGTGAGATAACACCCAATCTACCGCTATTGCAGCCGACACAGGGGAGCCGCATTCGTTTTTCAAGTAAACCACGACAAATAAATAATTATTGACATGAATGCAAAGTGGATTGAAGAGGCAGAGCACAAAGCAAAAAAGCAACTTTTGGATGCATTTAAGAAGCAAGAAGACAGAGTGTGGAATGCCATTAATCAAACAAACGCTATAGAAAAATTACATGAACCCATAACAATGCAAGGGTTCTATAAACTCATAAGTTCTAATGGCAAATAAACCAAATATATTTCAGAGAGTAATCAAGGCAGTGCGCAATCAGGCATATGCTTATCCGACATTTGCCGATCCGCCCGACTTCAATCCGAGAAAGAACGCAGTTAATCACAATCTGCAATATTACATCGCTCCCGTTCAACTTGAACGCCTAAAGGCCGATGTGAAGATGTGGCGCGAGGCCATGAACGAAATTGAAAACGTATGGACACCGCACCGCGTCAAGACACAGCAACTACTAAATGACACGATACTATCAGGGCATACTCTTGCATGCGTCAATCGCAGAAAGGATTTGACATTGCTTCGTGATTGGGATTTTGTAAATGAGGCAGACAAGGAAAACAAAGAACTAAAAAAGCTATTCAATAAAAGATGGTTCGCAACATTCCTCGAATGGACATTAGAGGCACGGTTATTCGGATACACACTGATAGCACTCAATGACATCGTAAATGATGGATTCCCGAAAATGAAACTTATCAAACGTTTCAATGTGTCGCCTGACCGCCTAAATGTCACTCAGTATATATATTCATTGTCAGGTGCGCAGTTCTTGGAGCAACCGTATGTAGATTGGCATGTGTGGATTCCTACAAATACCGATGTCGGCACGTCTGATGTCGGCTATGGCATTTTGTACAATGTCGCCATATATGAAATACTAGCCCGAAATCTGCAAGCCAATAACGCTGATGCTATTGAGCTGTATGGTATGCCTGTACGTAAAGGCACAACCAATAAGACAGAAGAACACGAACGCGCCGAGTTTATGAATGCCATGACCAATATGGGTAGCACGGGTGCAATTCTACTTGATGCCTTTAGCGGTGATACATTAGACCTTATAGAGTCTAAAGGCATGGGGCAGGGGTATAAGATTTACGGTGACTTTGAAAAAAGGCTTGAAGCTAAGACTACGAAAATAATTTTAGGGCATGCTGATGCAATGGACAGCATACCGGGAAAGCTCGGTGCTACTCAGGGCGAAGAAAGCCCCGCAGGTATGGCAATGCGCGACAAACAGGCAAGTGACGGTGCATTTATCGAAGATATTGTCAATGACATCTTTATTCCAAAGCTGATAAATTTGGGATTCACGATTGATACCAAGTATAAATTCAAATTCAGCAATAATCAGGAATTAGTTGAGGCAAGGAAAAAAGAAGATGCGAATAACCTTGTGACTGCTCAGATAGCGCAAACAATGGCATCTGCTAAACTTCAATATGATCCCGCCGAGTTTGAAAAGAGGACGGGAATTAAAACTACTTTGATAGCAATGCCAACACCCGTCAAACAAGAACTGCCCGAAGACAAGATTAACAGGATAGCGAATTTGTATAAGCATAAACACTAAAAGAATGAATGACATAGAATTTGACGAAAAGCACCAAGCGAACTAATTGTTTAAAAGTAAAAACATAGAATTTGCCCTTTGCTTACTACTATATTTTATAGTAGCGTTTGCTATTGGATATGCAGCGGGTAGTGGCACACTATTTAAACCGTGAAATTATGCCCAAAACCCCACAACTCAATCTTACTACCAAAGAAATCGAATCACTCATAGAGAAAGTGCATTCAGGCGAGATTGATGAATTTAATCTGCCAATCGAATATTATTACCATGTAAATTTCCTTTTAAAGCAGGCACTCTATAAAGGCTTTGAAATAAAGAATGAAACGGAGCTATCTGACAAACCCTTAAAGCTAGTCGAAGAACTAAAAACAAATATTGCGCATTTCAGTGCCGCTAAGACATTTCAGCAGACTAAAGATATGACAGACGCACTTACTAAGGACGGAGAACTACTTTCATTCTCTCAGTTCAAAAAAGAAGCCGCCGACATCTATGCGCGGTACAATGGCGGCAAGTTCATGCAGGATGAAGAGAAGATTGGCTATTTGCAGACTGAGTATAATATGACTGTGAGTAATGCCCAACATTGTGTGAACTGGGAGCGTATAGAGGCAGATAAAGAGGTGCTGCCATATGTTATGCGCAATGAAGTGGAAGACGAAAACGAATGTGAACTATGTGAGCCTTATAATAATCTAACCGTACCTGTTAGTGATCCGATATGCAATGAACTAGGTGCTGAGATACATCCTAATTGCCGAGGATTTTGGGAGCAAGTTGATAAAGAAACGGGTGATGACAAATATGATAAAGAGGAAGTAAATAAAACATGGGAGGAAAATAAAGATAATATCTCTCCAATGTGTCGGGGCAATTCTTACAAGACCCGCGAGATATTCAATAAAGACACACCCGCTTTTGATGTGCCTGGTAAGTATTTGGAGTTTGCTAAGAAGAACTTTGGGCTTCCGCTGGATTAGCTTCATTCCATTCCGCTTCGGTGATAGACCTGATCTGATTGATATTCCTAGCAAGGAATGTTTCTTTTTTATTGAAACCTTTGCCCTTGTAGAATCCACAGCCTCGATTCTCTCCGTCCTTAAAAGCCATAGTGAATCCTAGCTTCTTCATTCTTTCAATCAATGTCTTATTCTTTGCCATAGTTCAAAGATAGAAATAAATGATTAAATTTGCGATATGGTGAAGCAACCCTTTGTTTATGTAAATCGGTACAACTGGTATTATCTTGGCAAGGGCGAAGCGGCACTTTTAACTTATGTGGTCATTGTGAAATATGAAAGTGAACTGTTTTCTTTCGGATGCGAATTTTGTTTAAATTAAATCATGGCTAATCCTTTCGGCTTCGACCGTATAAAGCAAAATATTCAGCGCGTCAAAGAAGATGTGCCGAAAATACTTGCATCCGTGACACGAAGGTATTTTTTATCTTCATGGGAGAAGCAAGGCTATGACGGCAAGGCGTGGGCAGAAGTTCAAAGGCGTGTGCCGGGTACGAAAGCGAATAAGTACGCAAAGCCAGCCGCGAGGACAAGGCAGATACTTGTCGGCAGTGGTCGCGCCTTTCTAAAAAAAGAAGTGAATGACAGTTTGAAAACTTGCAACTGGGATGAAATAGTATTTGTGGTAAAAGTGCCTTATGCTAAGGTTCACAATGAAGGGTTGAAATCAGGTCGCGGATCGGGATTCACAATGCCACAGAGACAGTTTATGCCAATACAGGGCAAAGGGCAGCCCGCAGACCTGACAGCGATACAAAGGAAAGTGATTAAGCGCGAAACGGATAAGGCTTGGAAAATAAATAGTTAATGGCAGGCATCAAACAACCCATATTAGACATTGTCAATCAGATAAAGACTATACCCTTTGCGAATAACGCAGGCGCAAGTCCTAATCTATATTCTGCCATCTTCAATAATCAGATTGAGCGAATGAAAGCAGGCGAAGAGTACAACTACTCACTCCCCGCCGCATTTGTTGAAGCCATACCTCAAAAGACAGGCGGCGAGATAGGCTTCGGCTCGTGGGGCTATGATGTGATTTTCAGAATACACGCCGTAATGAATCAGCCGGACGCGGGAGACGGGACTTTAGACCAAAACCTCACCATATATGATCTTCGAGATGCCTTGCAAGAGTCTTTAGTTCATTTCCAGCCCACAGGCTGCTCACTCATGCAATGCGATGATGAAAGGTTCGACACAGACCACGATAGTGTATGTGTGTATCAATTTGACCTGATAACGCATTTCATTGAAACATCAGGCAGTAAATATCCTACCGAGCAAAGCACACCGCCGACAAACCTTGTGATAAATTCAGGATTCGCGCTTATTGAAATATTGCATGTAAGTTATACGGGCGGCGACTTAATAATGCTTTTTAATTTGGTCGATGAACCTCAGAATGTAGTTTTAAATCTTGATAGCAATCAATGGACTTTCGCAGCGGCTACAGGTGAAAATACATTTACTCAATCGGTTTCATTATCTTCGGGCAATTATTCAATCACAGCAACAGGCGAGGTAAATGATTTTACAACGCCCGCTTTTGAATTTACAATATAATGGCAAGAACAGTACAGCAGATTGTTACTCAAATTACTGCCAACATAGCAGCAAACCCCAATTTGACGTATGTAGATGGCAATGGCATCACTCGCAATATAACTTACAACACAAGCCAGTTTTCTCTATGGGGTGCAATGGTATATTGCGTGGCTTTGGCCATCGCAGTATTTGAACAGCTACAGGATTTGCAGGTCGTAATTATGGAAGGGCTGATAGCGGTGAGCGCGGGGGCATCTACTGCGTGGATTCAATATCAAATGTTTCAATTTCAGTATTCATCTACCGACCCGCAGATAGTTTCTTTCATCAATGGCATACCGCAATATCCAAGTGTAGACCCTGCGCTAAAGATAATCACAGCCTGCGCGGTCTATACCGACATTTCAAACACAGTGCAGGTAAAGTTTGCCACGGGATCGCCAACATTAGGGCAAGCCACATCGCAACAGGTAGCAGCCGCGCAGTCATACATGAATCAAATAGGTGGGGCAGGCATAAATTACAATGTACAAAGTTTTGCACCCGATTTAGTGTATATCCAAGCTCAGATATTCTATAATGGTATGTACTCAAATGTCATACAGGTAAATGTCATCAATGCAATAAATGCGTGGCTTGCCAATCTGTCAAATCAAAACCTTGATGGCTCACTAAAGCTATCGCAGCTAGAAGATGAAATAGCATCTATCACAGGTGTAAATGATGTCGTATTGCAGTATGTGTATATCAGACAGGCTACAAGTACACCACCTGTATCGGGACCTGTCGGCATTCCTTTGGTCATTGCAGAAACATGGGTGGATAGAATATACACGCCAAATTCGATACCCGGCAGTGCGGGGTATTATCAAAGCGAAAGCACGGCTGGATTTACTTTGGCAGATTCACTAACCTTTACAGCACAGTAATATGACTAAGTCATTTGAAATCATAGTTATTAAACACGGGACAGCAATTGAGCTTGATAGACACCATACCATAAAAAGCGTGTATGATAACTATGATTTCAAAAGCCATGATTCACAAGAGTTGCTTTGCAAATACGTAAGTAGGCAAGGTAGGAACGGGAATAAGTTGCGAATGGGAGTTGAAAATGACTTACACAAAAGATTTCAATTTAAAGTCCATATAGGGTGAGCATCTTCGACATAAATTATAATACTAAGGCGGTCGAATGGCTACCCGTAAATAAGCGTTTCCCGAAGACCATAGGCTTTGTTCAATCCCTATTATCCTCGGTTCAATGGGTAGCAAATAAATACTTCGGTCAATATCTTAATGGTGACACATATCCAACATGGGTAGCAGGCTCATATACGGCAGGGCAATTGGTAAAGTATAAAGGCATAGTATATCAGGCATTGACTACTACTACCGATATTCCGCCGTCCCCCAATTGGGTAGTCTATCTGCCATCTTTTATCGGAGCAAATGAAAGGCAAAAGTTCAACGGAAATAAATTGATCTTGGAGTTTGCGCTCAATCAATATTTTCAAACCAATTTCAGACAGCCCTTGCTTCTTGGCTACTATTATCCAGTGGATACACCCGGCACACCAACCGCACCCGATAGCAACCATGCACAATATTCAGATATTTTTATCCTAAATAATGCGTATGAAATTGTAGGATTCAATGTAGGTACACGAGATTTTATACCTAAGAATTGGGTAGCTTCAACTTCATATACGGCAGGATTGAGTAAGGTAATGCACTCAGGTATAGAGTATCTTTGTACAACATCAAATTCAGATAGCACATTCAATTCGGCGCACTGGTCAAATCTCGGCGCACCGCCCGCAAACTATATCCTCACATCAGGCGTGGTCACTAAGGACATTGGAGATACTATAGACTATCCTATATGGTCAAGTGTAGACTATAGAGCAGGGCAGGCCGTGAACTATGACAACTTCGTTTATGTATGCATAGTAAATACGGTAAATCAGGAAGTGCCGACCGATCAAACATATTGGTTTAAAATTGACGGCATAGGCTATCTGAATCCATTTTTGATAGGAGATAATTTTACGGTATATTTACCAAGTGCGGTTTATGCAAACACAAACGATTCTGAGGTGAACAATTTTATCAGACCACTCGCTTACGCGGGGGTTCAATGGAATATAAAAACGTATTAACTTTTAAAGCTGACTACAAAGAAATAACATGGCAAGAATATTAGATGTATCAAATGCAAGTGCAACGGTAGTGCAACCTGTAAAAGCAGGAACACTTAAATTCATTCAAGATGCCTATAAAAATGGCATGAATGATATTATGGCTGCACTCATGGGTTTTGACAGCACCGTTTACCCCACACAAACATATACCGTCTTTGGCCTTACGCCGAATATACTAGGGCCAGCACCGGCAACAATTTCGGCGGGTGCAATAATCCTTAACGGAGAAATATTCGAAGTGCCTGCCGCGTCATTGACATATACTACGGGTCAAGTGGCTGTAATGAACATAGTCACCGCACCACCGGCACTTCCTGATCCGGTGACATTCAGTAATCAGGTGCAATATAATGTCCACAATATACGCACCATAGTTATTTCAGCAGGCGCAAGTGGTAGTGGCAATGTAAGCGATTTTAGTGCATTGTCATATCAGCTTCAATCAATACCAAGCATACTTTCGTCAATAGTCGCAGAGCGCAATCGGGCATTAAGCGCAGAGGGTGGCATACAGGCACAAGTGACATTGCTAAATCCTATGCTTGCAGCATGGGAGGGATTAGATACAAATTCAGGCAGCGGCACTTTCTTTTCATACACTGGCACAGGCGGCACAGGTGGCATTACATTGAACTCGGTTAATGTTTCATGGCATAGATTAGGTAGTGGCAGCAAAACCATTATAATAAATTTCTCATTCAATTTTGTGTGGAATAATACAGGCGGCGGTACTGTAAGTCTGACATATGCAAATCCGGCAGGTATATCATTTGCGACTGGCACTGCTGCATCTGTTTGCACTTTCTTGGATAACGCAGGTGCAATATCTGCAAACCTTGTCGGCTCGGTCGTGCCTGTTGTAAACACAGGCATAAACTTCGTGATATATATGGGTACTGGCAATAGTCTTGTAAGCACTCACACATATACCGTATCAGGTCAAATTATAGCACAAACAACCTAATAGATGGCAGGACAAAAATCCATAGCTCACGAAAGGCGCGTAGTAGGTTATCTTACTCCAAAATTGCATCCTGTAGTTATAGGGTACATGCTTGTTGAGGAAATAAAATTATCGGAGCTTATCAATGAGGCACTAGCTAAATATTTTAAAGATACTAGCTATGAAAAGCTTGCTAAATACCGCGTTGCCGCAAAGCAGTTGGAAATTGAAAAAGCGGGAAATTAATAAGAGCGAAATCTCCAAAGTGCTCTTCTGCGGCCTTATCATAGGCGTAAGCAGCTTCCTCCTCGGAGCGAAATAGACCTAGATTAATAGGCCTTCTATTGACACATATTTGAGCACGCCACCTACTTTTTGAATTACACCACGAAACACCCTTGTATTTAGATGACGATTCCGTCTTTTGCTTTAATGAATTTTGGGCATTCGTAGATTTATTTGAGAGTCTAATATTATTCCTACTGCAATCTAATCCATTATGGTTTTTATGGTCAACTATTATTTTTGAATCTGTAACATTTAAAATAAAGCGATGCAAATACACTCTTGTTGGTTCGGATAATACATGATTTCGCCTAACAGCGTATATATTGCCATTTTTATTTTTCCATAAGCTCCACTTAAATTGCATTACACGATTGTAATCGACATCATCAATATATACATTGTGATCGCCGAGTTTCTTGCTAGTTAGTTTAATTGTTGCCACAGTGCAATATACGAATTGTGTGCCACATTCCGATAATGTATTTATCTGTTTTTACTTTTGATGTGTGTATTGTATAAATCCAGAATCAGACGAACCGATAATGCTTATTGATAAGCACATTGGCTTTGATTCCGAAGACGGGCAAGGCATTGATGGTTCTTTATTTGCACAGGAATTACTCTCACTTGACGGTTTGGGTAAAAAGGTAATCAAAGTTTGGATCAATAGCCCCGGCGGTGTAGTCACTGACGGATATAGCATATTCAATGCTATTCTAAAGACCAAAACGAAAGTAGATACATATTGCACAGGGTGTGCCGCAAGTATCGCAGGGGTTATATTCTTAGCTGGCAGGAACAGAATAATGTCAGACTATTCATGGCTCATGTATCACTTGCCATTTGGCGGGGATGACAAAAGCCTAAATCTGATAACCGATAGCCTTATAAGGATGGTATGTAGCAGAACGGGAAAGAGTGAGGACTTTATCAAAAAGATGCTGACGCGCGAAACATTCATACTTGCTGACGAGGCTTATGATATGGGTTTTTGTACCGAAGTTGAAAACAGCGAAGATCACAACAAAAAAAGACTAGCTGGCGCAGACACAGTAAAAGCAAAGTGGGAAGTAGGAAATAAAATACTCAATCACGCAATAAGTAAAATTAAAAATCAAAATAACTCCAACATTATGGACATAGCAGAATACAAATCGGAATTTACGGCAATCACAAACAGGCTCGGCCTTCGTAAAGATGCAACGGGCGATAGTATCATAGCTGCCATCACTGACATCCAAAATAAGGCAAAGAAGGAAGTCGATGAAGCCAAAGACGAAATGGACAAGGCTATCAATGCCCGTAAAGAAAAGGACGCTGAATATGACAAGCTCGTCAAAGACCTTAAAGACAAAGAGGAAGATCTGAAAGACTGCAAAGACCGCCTCGCTAAAATGAAGCAGGAGCGCGAAGAAGAGGAGGCAAAAAATAAAGCCAAGAAAGAAAAGGATGAGGATGAAGAAGCCGAAGAAATGGCCAAAAACTATGCCAAAATAGGACGCATCAAAAACGAAGATACCGAAATCCTGCGATGGAAAAATACCATCAAGAAGCTCGGCAAAACAGAGGCAAAAGAACTCATCGAAGCCCTGCCTCTGAATAAGGCCATGCCATTTGTGCATATCGAAAACAAAGACAGCGGCAAAGTGATACCAATATCTGCCGAGGCGATGATGAGAGATTTGGCTCGCAAAACCAAATCACAAGCGTAATCTAAAAACCAAAAATTAAAAACAGCATATGTCATTAATAATTCTAGATCAAACATATCCCGGTGATTTCGCAAGCTACTTTTGGCTTCCTGCGACTTTCGGAATGGATACAGTCCAAAAGAAAGCAGTCTATGTGAAGGACGGCATCAAGAAAGCCCATACAATAGACCGTATGGACTACTCACAGCCTATCCAGCCGCGTACAGCCACACCGATAAGTGGGCCAAGCTCATTCACCATTGACGGGCGCACATTGACACCAAAGGATATGATGATATATTCTGAGGTGAACCCAAGAAACTTCGAAACATCATTTATCGCAGAGGACCTGTCTCCGACACTTCTGTCTCGCGGTATCCCTGCTACGGTAGAAACATATATGCTTCAAATAGCACTCGACAGGGCATTTGAGCAGCAGGAGACGGGCATATGGCAAGGTAGCCTTTCATATACTGCGATACCAGGCTCAGCAGGCAACGGGCAGCTTTGCTTTTTCGATGGCTTCCTCAAAAAGATGGTCAATGATAGCGCAGTATTGCAAGTGTCATCTCCACTGCCTCTCGCCGCTGAAACGGCATCGGGTGTATATGGAGTAGCTGACGCATTCGATGCGCTGATCAGCCTCGCAGCTACTAATAAGAAAGCCCTCCTCGCAAGGTCTAAGAGGTATGACCGGATGAAGTTCTTTATCTCGGTCGCTACCGAGCAACTTTATCAAACATGGCTGACTACCGGCGTGACTTTCAAAGGCCAAAATACAATGGATCGCGGTATCAAGCCATACAAGGGCTATACTGTAGAAACATTGGCGGGTATGGCTGACAATACCATCGTATTTGCAGAGGGAATCCCCGATACAAGCTCAAACCTGTATCTCGGCATAAACTCAACCGAGGACAATGCACTGCAACTCCAAAGGCTGCAAAATAACTCGGAGTTATTCTTCATCAAGGGACTGATGAAGATGGATACTCAGTATGGCTTCTCTCAGGAAGTATTTTTGTTCACCACCCTCACAGCGGCATCATTCAACGTATAAAATCAGCACAATGAAAAATATACTTTTTGTAATAGCAGTTCTTTTTTCTATCGCTATATCAGCGCAATCCACTACGCCAAGAACGGGAGTGGCGCCATATACCAATTTGGACAATACTGGTCGTGCATTGAACTATCACTTTGTAGTGTTAGGACAGGACGCGGCAGGGCTTGATACCGTGAAACTTTATCCGAAGGCATACAAGGCCATCATAGAAGTGGATTCGCTTCTTGATAGTGTGGCTGTAAATGTAGTAGTAAATACATCTTCATATAATGGAGACATACTCGAATTTCATGTAAACAATACATCTACTGGCAAGGCACTGAAATTCGCGGGGGCATATCTAAAGCCATCAGCACTAGCTACGGTCGGTGTGCCTGGCACTTTATATCTCACCGCCTCAAAACCTGCCATTATCGTATTCACATTTAATGGATCAGTATGGGTGGAGACAAGTCGGGTAGCTGCAACTCTATAATTTCATAAACACAAAATCAAAAATATCATGGCTAAGTCCAAAGACAAACCACTTTCTACCGATGAGCTTTTCGAAGCATTGCCACATGTTCACGAACTATGGATAAATGAAAGCACGGGCGAACATCATCTGCGCGAAACACGAGGATGCAAGCTCGTGACACACGAAGCCCGCAAGGATGAATATGAAAACAAGCGCAAGGATGGAGCAAGCAAAAAAAATGCTTACCTCCAAGATAACAAGATCGGCAACATCGAGTTTGCATAATCAGTAAAAAGTAATCAATGCTATTAGGTATAGTTTTTAATAAGGGACAAGGCGGGTTAAGTCGACCACTAGCGGGGCAGGACTTCATATCCGGCTTGACTTTCTATTGTGCCAATGGTAGTTTGCCAAGTGGATGGACAACGGCTAATCGTACCGTCTGTCTGTATCAGACACAGGATGCCAATACTAATGGCATACTTTCGAATTACAATCCGAACAACCTGCTCGCTGATAGCAATTATGCAGATGCTACCGCCGCCATATCTACCGTTGCCATTACTACTAAATTTGTCACAGGCGACATAATTACTATCACATGCAAAGTGCCTGCACAGTTGGTAAACACATCAACCAATCAGGCGTATATCGGAGCAAAGACAATCACGCTTTGCACATATACTATACTGACAGCAGATAGCAGCACCACGATACAGGGCGCGAGCATTGCGGCAGCTATAAATTCGAATACTTATCTGACTGGCTTTAGCGCAACTTCTGCTACTGGCACAATATCCATATCAGCACCTAAAGCGTATGGCACATCTTTGAACGGATCAACTACTTTGATAGGCTCTGCCCCGTTTGCGGTAACAGATAGCAACGGCAGCACTACAGGCGTTTTCACACTCACACAGCCAGCAGCAGCTACTCCCGGCACGCAATCACTTCAAGCTATATGGTACTATCATATCAGCGAGTATTTCAGGTTGCAGCCACAAGGACAACTGTACGTATCATTCTACGCTGTCAATAGCGCATACACATTTACCGAGCTTACTACTATACAAACAGGTACGAATGGCATCATAAGGCAAATGGGCGTGTATATGGGCAACCCTTCATATACGCATGCTTTTACAGTCGGTGACACTACTGCCATCAATAGTGAAGTTGTAGCGAATGATGACGGCGCAAAGATGCCTATGTCGGTGCTTTATTCTGCTGATATGGTTACAACCTATTCATCATCACTTTCGACACTGCCAAACCTTAATAACTACAATAACAACAAAGTATCTATCATACTCGGACAGGATGGCGCAGCGCAAGGTGCATTTCTTTTTACCACGGCGGGCTATTCAATATCATGTATAGGGGCGGCTCTCGGTGCAACTTCTTATGCGAATGTGCAAGAAGATATAGGTTGGCTGGCTAAGTTCAATATGACCAACGGTAGCGAACTGAATACTCCTGCACTGTCTAACGGACAACTGATCGGCGCACCTGGTGTATCGGCAAACTATCTTACGGCTATAGATTCAAACAGGTATATTTTCCTTCTCACATATGTGGGTAATTCAGGCGTATTTTTCAATGATTCACATTGCGCATGCACACTAAGTAGTGATTATGCCTATATAGAAAATAACAGGGTTATCGACAAGGCAGATCGCGGGCTATATGCCTCTATCTTGCCACAGTTAAAGGGTCCTCTTTTGCTGAATGATGATGGCACTTTATCGGACACGACTATCGCATACATCACAGGGCTTGCATATGTGCCGCTCAATGCGATGATATCGGCGGGCAACTTATCTGATGCCGAAGTTACGATACCGACCGCGCAACTCATCCAACAGACCGGCAGTTTAGCGATAAATGTATATCTGTTAGCTATTGGCATAAGCCGTAACATCGAAGTCAATATTGGCTACGTACTTCAATTACCGTAATCATGGGCTTAACCGTAAATCAAGTATATTACTCATGGGCTAACGTAAAGCTGGTACTCTTTGGAGTGCCTGTCACTGGCATCACTGAAATATCATACAAGGCCAAACAGAAAAAAGAAAACGTGTACGGACAGGGTGTATATCCTATCGGTCGTACATATGGCAATGTAGAATACGAAGCATCTATTACGCTTTATCGTGACGTATGGAATAGCATCATCAAAGCAGCACCTAGTGCAGACCCTTTGCAGTCTCCATTCAGTGAAATACAGGTGGTGTATGGCGGGTCAGCAGTGACAGCTTGCACCGATAGGCTCTTAGCTGCGGAGTTCTTGGAAGATCCGCTGAATACCAAGCAGGGAGACACAAAGATACTTGTCACCATCCCACTTATCATAGGAGGCATCATACACATACCAGCTTAATAAAAATAGTACTTTCATTCTTCTTCATTTGTTTTGGTGTCGCCTCTTTAATCGGAGGCGATTCTTTTATAAATAATCACTACATTTGTAAAAACTAAAAACAGATATGGCAGAAGAGACTACCGAAACACCAATAGAACTTACAAATGCCCAATACAATGAGGCTAAAGTTTTGGAGATAGAAGCCAAGCAAAAAGAGCTTGAAGAAAAGTTTAAATGTCAGATATTTCCGATAGCACTGCTCAAAGAAACGGGCGGCAAAATAACCTATGTCGGCTATATGAAAAAGCCATCACTGAGGTTTCAAATGAGCTATACAGACATGCTTTTGCAGTCTCAATCAATGGCCGGGGAAATGATACTTGAAAACTGCATCATCAAAGAAGAAAGCGACCCCGAAACATATACGGCTACTGACGAAAACTCAGAAAACTATCTCGGTGCTATCAAAGTAGCGCAAAGCATGGTCACATATGCCTACAATAAGTTTAAAAAAAAATAGACGAAGCAGCCATATGCGAAAATAATCATTGGGCGAGATCAATAGCGCAAATGCACCTTAGATTTAGAATTGACCCTGACACTTTGGATGAAGATGACTTTATAAAATATTACTCTCGCATGGTTTGCTATCTTGAAATGAACAAAAATTTACCTTCCGAATAATGGCATCAGGCGCGGATATAATTTATAAAATAAGTGCGAAAGATAATATTTCTCACGTCCTCGATCACGCGAATGAACGCGCTGAGGTATTTCATAAAACATTAGAAAGAGTTGAATCATACGCTGAAATTTTCGGCGCAATATGGGGTGCTGAAAAGGTTGTGGAATACTTTGAACAGGCAGGCGAAAAAGCACATGAGTTAGAACTTGCTGAATTGAATCTTGCCAATACCATGCAGAATATGGGTACATACTCAGATGAAAGCAAAGAAAAAAATGTGGCTTGGGCAAAATCTTTTAGTGACAATGTAAAGGCATCAACAGCAGAGGTAATAAAGCTACAGGCAAATATGCAAATGGTGGACGGACTCACCGATGATATGGCACATAGGGCTATTGCTGTCAGTGCCGGAATTGCCGCAAAAATGGGTACAGATATTGAAAGCGCGGGCAAGATGCTACAGCGCGCTTTGGTTGACCCAGAGCAATTAGGGCGCGTAGCCAAGATGTTTGCCATATCAAGAGTTGAGCAGGACAAAATAGAGGAACTTGGCAAGGCTGGACATATAGCCGCTGCACGTATGGAGCTTCTCGCCGCCACAGAAAAAAAAGCGGGAGATTTCGCGCAGCAGGCTTTCAATCTAGATCCGCTAGCGCGATACAATAAGCAGATGGAACATAATAAAGAGGCCGTTGGCATCTATGTAGAAAAGTTGAAAATGGAACTTGCGCCCGCCCTTGAATCAATCTCTCATACTTTCGCAAGTGGCATACATTGGATCGGTGAACATAAAGACCTGATTAAAAAAGTTGGTGAAGTGGTGGGAATAGTAGCAGGTGCATATGTGGCTTACAATGCGGTTCTTTTAATCAATACAGGACTCACCAAAGCGGCAGCGGCTTATACATGGGCGATGGATGTGGCGGAACTGGCAGCGGCTGCAGAAACAGGGCTTCTAACTACTGCCATGTGGTCATTGAACATTGCTATGGATGCAAATCCAGCAGGTATATTGGTGGCAGGCATAGTAGCTATCGCTGGCGCAATATACATGGCTGTAGATTCCTTAGAGGATATGACCGCCAAAGTTGATGAACTTGGCAATGAAATCCATTACGATCCCGCTATAGAGAAATTAGGCAAATGGCAATTAGCCTGGAAAGGAATAGAAGATGCTGCCATGGCTGCTGGATATGCAATTGCAGCGGCTTTATATGCAGCCAACGGAGATATGTCTGGCGCAAAGAAAAATTGGGAGCAAGCTAAAGCATCATGGCAGGAAGAAGGTGATATAGAAGCTGGTACCTATGGCCATATTCATGGTGCAGGCGGCGATTGGGGTGATGGTGATAAAAGAATTAAGCACGCAGGTGAAACGCCCACAGGAGACACTGCGCCCAAAGCATCCAAAGCCACAGGCACAAAAGCTATCACAATCAATATTGCTATCAATGGCGGCTTAGTTCACGAAATGAAAATCATTACTAATACCTTTGGCGAGGCTATCGAAGAAATAGAGCAAAAGGTAGCCAATGTGTTATTGAGAGCGGTCAATGATGCCTCACTCCATGCTGCGATATAAAAAACAAACAATATGAAAGAAAAACCAATAATTATTAATGTCGACAATCTTATAGGCACATTGAATATTTCAGATTCGCTAAAAGACAGTGAAATTGATGCTATAATACAGCACGTAACTGATAAGATATTAAAAGTAGTGAGCGATGCTGAGAAGCTAAATACAGGCATCGTTACGGAAATACTAAAAGGTGGGGTGCATCTAAAATCTATAACTCACAATCTTAAGACGGAATTCTATGTGAACGATGAAGTTGTGGCTTGTTGGCGTATTGATAAGTACGGAAGAATAATAATTACCCCATAATGGCAAACTTCCCCAATCAAATACCCATCAAGGTCGCGCAGGATGCCATAATGCAAGCCGTCGCTGAATTAAAGTCCCTGATTTTTTTGGCAGGACTGCAAAATGTCACCATCGCAACCGATAAGCCGAGCCAGTTCACAGATCAGGTACTAAGCTATACACCTGATGCTAAAATATCTACGTCCGCACAGCTTGGTAGTGGCATTCCCGTATATTCGGATTTGACTATTGAAGGGTGCGCTTACACCGATACTGTGACCGGCGACAAGGTCACCGTAGGAACACCAGGCAAGCCATACATGAAATTTCAGACCTGTATCATAACCATGACTAAGGTTGCGGTGCTGAAAGAAACAGAAATACAGGGCGGGACGGAAGTGACTGAGTACATAGGCTCGAAAAATGCACTCATTACTATCAAGGGCGTGATTACAAGCAAAAATGGAGTACATCCATACACAAACACTGCCTTGCTACAGGAATGGCTGGACGCGCCTGTTTCTAAAGGTATTTCGTGTCGATGGCTGAATAATCTCAATATCTTCAATGTGATAGTCAAGGGATACGACCTTCCGCAAATGGAGGGCTCATATTCGCAGCAGTTTTTCACAATAAATTGCAAGGCGGATATAGCGGTGGCGTTGAAGGTGTACGCACCGATTCAGTAGGTTTATTTTGTCCAGACACCACACCAAATAAATATTGATTAAATTTGTGGCTATGGCTTACTACATGCCGCGCGTTTACACAAAAATTGTGATACAACAGTTAACCGATTCGGCTGTCCGTACTGCTAATGGAGCATTGCTGCGAATTGAGTTTGACTTTTGCCATAGTTGGGAGTGTGATGAGACATGGATAAATCTGACGAACAAAGGTAAGCTAACTATTCCCAAAAATGTCTATGTCATTGACGGCAATACAACAGGTGCTAAGAAGAATCTCTACGGCTCACAAAATGCCTCACAGCTTATCGCAAATCTATTCATGCGCGGTGATAGTGTGACCATCAATACAGGCTACTATATGTATGACACGGCAGGCAATGAGACTTTAGACCAAACACAGGTATTCAGTGGTTTCATTACTCAGGTAGGCTCAAAGATGCCTATTGAACTGGAATTAGAGGATAATATGTGGCTGCTAAAGCAAATACCATGTACACCACAAGTGTGGCCTCGGACAAAGACGGTAGAGGAATTAATGAACTCGCTACTATCGGGCGCAACCTCAAACGGCAATCCTATAACCGTAAATGCGCTCACAGAAACAACAATAGGGGACTTTGTTATACTGAATGAATCAGTGGCGCAAGTTTTACAAAGGCTTCGCAAAGACTATCACTTAGAGGCATATTTCGGGACAGCCGCGCCAATCAATGGAGTAGCGCAACCCGCAGGATGTGAATTGAGAATAGGCAGTGTCGTTTATATACCGCCCAACCCACTACCTACACAAGTTCCGCTATTCCAATTTCAGAATAACATCATCAGTGATGAGCTAGTTTATCAAAGAGTGGATGATGTGAAATTGTCGGCAGTCTGTGAAAGTATCAATACCGTTTTCACTGGCAAAACCAATAAGCAAGGGCAGAAAAAAAGCACACAGCAACGGCTTACGGTGTTGGTATGGTATGGCATAAACCTAAAGACTGGCACGAACCAATGGCAGTACATGGTTAAGCAGAAAAATGTTGAACTGCCCGCGAATGAAGAAGGCGAAAGGCGTACTTTATTTTTTCATTTCGGATTGCAAGATAGCGGGCTTATCACTATCACAGATGCTTTCACACTCGCACAGGCGGGAGTCGCTGAACTAGCTAAATTCTACTACACAGGTTTCAAAGGCAAGTTTACTACTTTTGCCGTGCCAGATATAAATGTCGGGGACTATATCAAATTGGAGGATTTGGTATTGCCTGATAGGAGTGGATTTTATGTAGTCAAAGGCGTTACCCCTAAAAGCGGTGGCGTAGGCGGCGGCAGGCAAGTGATAGAACTCGCTTATTCGCTGATTACAAATAATGGCACTGTGATCGTGCCGCCGTTGGTGAATCCTGTGCTTTCTCAACCGCCACAAGTAGCTTTACCTCCCGGCGTGGTCGGTCAATCCAATCAAACGCCACTTGGCGATAACTCAGAGGAATAATGGAAAGAAGCATAGCAGATAGCATACGGAAATTAGCTGGAACATACGGATCGGACCACATAGAGTATATTTGGGGTATTGTGGATGAAGGAAGTGTGAACCTAGATAATACCGATATTGGTTGCCCGACTTGTAGCGTGACAGGCTCGCAGGATGTCAGCTATCCTAATGTGGCATTACAGGCTACTTTCTGTAATGGTTTTTTAAAAGTCCCAAGCGATGGCTCACAGGTGGTAATAACCAAAAACCGAAATAGCAATAATTATTTTATTTTACTATTTTCCGACCTTGACGCAATCTATCTGCAAAATCAAAATGCGTGGCTTTGTATATGGAATAAAAATGGCGAAGATTCAGCATATACTCAAACTTCATATGGTGGATTACTAAAGCTACTTGACCCAAATAATACAGACGCTGGTGTACTTGCGAGATTGAATAAAATAGAAACCGATATTAATAATTTGAAAACCGCTTTTGCCAACTGGACACCACAGCCACAAGACGGCGGTGCATCTTTGAAGGGAGAGGCATCAGATTGGTTCGGCGAGAAATTAGTTAAGACCCTAAGATCGGACATTGAAGATGCGTATATCACTCATGGGTCAACTTAAATAATTATATTTGCAAAATGGCAATAGATACCCGAAGATTTGACTTTGCATTAGATGGTTCAGGAGACTTGTTCTTTACGAATTTAGGAGATTTATCTTTAGTTCCTTCCGACAATCAGCTTATCGAAGATAATATCATAGCTGGCCCGAACTGGTGGAAAAACAATCCTACTGGCGGTGCAAATTTGGGCGTATATTTGAATGGTCCGACTGACATACAGTTTCTCACTAAGATTGCGATACTATCACTAATGGCAGACGGGTACAATGTTTCATTTACCGCTATTATGTCACTACTCGATCAACTAATCATAAACATAAAAAACGCGGCTACAAATGGCAATTGAGCAATATAAATGCCAGTGGGGGCAGACATGGACGGACGTAGTGATGAACACTTATGGCACGATGGATTTGTATGTCAAATTTATGAATGACAATGCTGTTACCCCTAACAGTTTGCCATATTCAAATCAAAGCGTTATATTTGATTCGGCACTATTGAATGATGAAACGACTACCGCATTAATTAACAATAATGACATAGTATATTCCACAGGGGTAAACTCTGCCATACCATCACAACCGCAGCCAGTGAGTACATATCAACAAACTCAACCCCAAGCTACATACACAGCATCTAATCCAAGTGGTGAGATTGTCCTTACTATTGCTGCCATTGCTTCAAATCCAGGCGGCACTATCATTGGTGTTCAAAAGGGCATCAATCCGCTATTGCCAAGCAAGTACAATGCAAACATGACTACTGGCGTGATTACGTTACTAGGTGGTGAAATATTGGCATATAAAGAAACACTTTTTGTCACATGGTCACTCCCTGCGACTACCACATAAATCCCCAACAATGAAAAAAGCAGTATTTTGTCTATTACTGATTTTGCCACTTTTTAGCTTTGCTAGTGGTGACCAAATGGCTATTCCTTCGGAATGTGCGGATACTGTCTATGGTAATCAGTTTTTCCACGATACTATCTCTGTAAATACTACAAATCAAGCTACTACTATCGCATCAATAGACACAACGGGCAAACTAGGCAGGGGGCCATGTCAGTGTGTGCTTCATGCGCGCGATAGTATTTCATCGGCGCAGATATTGGCAAGCCACTCGCACCCAGATACGCTGATAATTGCTCCGAGTTTGAATTCAACAATCAACATCATATCTATAAGATACAAGTTCGTTTATAATTCGGTGCAATATATATTTTCCGGCAATGCCGGACTTATACAAGGGGATACATCGCAAATAATAGAAAGTCAAGTAGAAGATAATTACAGCAAAAACGCACTTACCCAAACTACAAATTCGTGGGGGGTCATATCTGTTAATTCAAATCAATATATTACACCTGTCGGCAAACCCATTGTGTTTCGTTCATTCAGTGCAAATCCTACATCGGGAGATAGTTATCTGATCATTTACATTGACTACATAATTGAAGCTCCATAACTTGAATGAAATACTGTGTACCTATATTCCTCATGCTTTGTTCATTTGCTGTAAAATCGCAAACAGTAGTTTTATCTTCATACCCTGCCGATACGCTCATTTCTTATAATAGCAGTACAAATACTTACACCGTCCCGATTAATGTCGGCTTATACGCTGTAAATGCTATTGGCACAACAAGAGTTCAAGTCATAGATCATGCTGGAAACAATCTTACTTTTTTGCCGTCTCAGTGTGCTACATTTGCAAGTTTAGGGCAAGCGGCGGCAATTCGATATTTCAATTCTGTGATTTATACTAATACTCACATGGGATATTATGGGGCAACAGGTGAAGTGCCAGTATCAATCGGGGGCAATAAATGGCAGTGGAGTACTGTTTATGGCAGTACTGGCTATACTGGCGCAACCGGCCCAACAGGAAATACAGGAAACAATGGAGCTACAGGACAAACAGGCACTACGGGGTCACAAGGTATCAGTGGCCCGACCGGAACGGCTGGTGTCCCGGGTAGTAGTGGAGCAACTGGCAGCACTGGAGCTACTGGAGCTACTGGAACAAATGGCGTAACTGGCCCGACTGGATCACAAGGCACTACGGGAGCAACAGGAACTACAGGTTCATCAGGTAACACGGGCGCAACAGGTGCTACTGGCAACACTGGAGTAACTGGAGTAACTGGAGTAACTGGAGTAACTGGAGTAACTGGAGTAACTGGAAATAACGGTAATACTGGCACAACGGGAAATACAGGAGCAACTGGAGCTACTGGAAGTAATGGTACTACTGGTTCACAAGGAGCTACGGGAGCTACAGGAGCTACAGGTTTATCATCTATTACATATCACACCACAAATATCACAGCGGGTATATCTACAATGATACTGACAGACTCCGCAGGAGTAGTGGGGGGTACTAGTGGAGTGGCAGTTTCGAGTGGTATTCTAACCCTATCTAATGATATGGTTATAGCTGGCACTATCAATGCAGGCAAAGGTGCTAGTGCACAGTCCAATAACACAATATTAGGTGCTATAGTTGGGACATTACTTACAAGTGGAACCGCAAATACTTATATAGGGTATCAAGCTGGACGATATGATTCATCTGGTAGTTTTAATACAGGTATTGGTATGGATGCTCTTTTTGTAAATCGAAAAGGAAATGGAAATACAGCTATAGGATATAGTGCACTCGCAGCTGATACTACTGGTAGTTTTAATACAGGCATTGGTCAAGCAGCATTAAGTCAAGTTACTAATGCAAGTAATCTAACAGCAGTAGGGTATCAGTGTTTTCCCTCAACTAATGGTAACAATAATACAGGTCTTGGTGCTAGCGCCGGATTTTCAACATCTTCGGGAACAGATAATATATTTATTGGAAGTGTATCAGGATATAATAATAAGACTGGTAATGCTAATGTAGCCATAGGAAGCTCTACGCTCAATTCTACTACAGCATCGTCAAATAATGTAGCAATAGGGTATTTTGCTATTAATAATCCATCAACAGGTGGCAATGAAGTGGCAGTAGGATATTATAGTTTATATAATACAAGTGGCACAGGATGCACTGCTATAGGATATAATGCAGGTAAAAGTAATGGTCCTGGAGCAAACAATATATATGTTGGGATTCAAGCAGGCAACAATGAATATTCAGGTAGCAACAATGTATTTATCTATAATAATTCTGCAAATTTAAGTGTCTCAGCCACTATGAATAACAGTATAATACTAGGATCTACACAATCACAGATAGCACTATTTCAAGATTCTACACTTCATACTACAATAGGCAGCTCATCACCCGCTAGTAGTGATGTTTATCTACATGGGTCGGTAGAGGATACCGTGAATATCCAAACAGCAAACTATACGTTGAATGTCAATGATGCTATAATACTTTGTACTACAAATGCTTTTACAGTTACACTCCCAACAGCGGCTGGAATTAAAGGTAGATGGTATATAGTAAAAAACGGAAATACTACTTTGTCGGGTAACTTAATAACAATAGCAACAACATCTAGTCAAACAATAGACGGTAGTGCTCCAAGTACAGTAGCAGCATTAACACCTTTAAGAGTATTTTCTGATGGTTCAAACTGGTGGACATGGTAGCAATATTAATCATAGAAGCAATCTGCATCATACCCACATTGGTAATGATGGCACTATTTTATAAAGAAAGATATAAACTAACAATATGAAAAAAGCAATTTTAGCAATTTTATTGATCGCAATGACGAAAGTCAGTGAGGGTCAGTCTCCCTTGACAGTGCCTTCATATACTAGCACTATGACAGTGCCTTCGACATCTATCACAAGAATATCTATATGTCGTACAGAGGTATGGGGAGGCACAGATGCCAACGGCAATAACGTGCAATATGTAGGAACATGGAATGGCGCACAAGCTGATAGTGCCAATGCAAGCCCATTGTGGAGATTTTTATCCTTTGCCGCGCAGAATAATTTACCGATTACAAAAACGATCGCACAGAATTACATCATCAATAACAATGTAAAATAGAATGAACCACGAAATATCAAGCATTTCCATTGACAAGGCAGTCGGCTATTCAACTAATAAAATCACAACAGTAAAGTAAAATGAACCCAAAAACTGAGAGCATCACATTTGTTTTGTCACCTGTCCATAAATGGCTACTAGGCGGAGCGGGGAGTATAATTTGCTTCTTACTGTATTTCATTTTGCATCTCCTGCTTACGATAGAGGGGAAATTTGATAATACAGTCACCCTATTGGTCAATGAAAGCAATGCGTCGCATGAGCGTGTATCTCTAATAGATCAGCGAGTAAAGATGCTAGAGAACAAAGGTAAACAGCAAACCTATTTATGCGATACTATGCCGGCAGATATACCGAAAAATGAACTTTTAACCGAAAATAAAAAGGAATGACACTACTACAGATAGTTTGGAATGGCGGCGAGTTCATACACAACATGCTCGGCACTTACGATATGGCTAACATAGCCGCTGGGCTGATATTTGCCTTTGGTGGAGGACTTCTTTCTGCTCTTGGTAAGGTACTAATGACCGGCGAGAATAAAGACCCATCTACTACCACTCCTGACCCCTCAGCGATGCAGTTTGTTTATTCAAATCGCAGGTCGAGATTTGTGGGGTCATTCATAGTGGTGCTTGTAATCATGCGTGTATTCGCTCCTTCTTTTACCAATAGCACAGTCTTGATACTTTTTTCTTTCTCTGTGGGGTTCTTTAACTATCTCCTGACGGAATGGTTTTTGAACTTTATGGCATCACGTCTAAGCAATATTTTACCCGGATTTAAAAAACCCTAAGCATGATAGACATTCAACTTTCACCCCATTTTATGCTATCTGAATTATTGGCAAGCCCAACAGCAACAGCCAATGGATTCACGGAACAATTCGAGCCTACGGAGCAGATTACAAGTAACCTCACAGCACTTGCTACGAACGTATTAGAGCCTGTTAGAGAGCTTATCGGCATGCCCTTGATAGTAAGTAGCGGTTATCGTTGCCATCGCCTTAATACGCACGTAGGGGGAGAATGGAATAGTCAGCATCTTTGTGAAGGTGGGGCGGCGGCGGCAGACATCGAAAGTCCCGGACTGACAGTGGAGGAACTTTACGATAAAATAAAAGCGTCTAGTATCCCTTGTGACGAAGTGATAATAGAAACTAACAATAAGGGTGCGTGGTGGGTGCATGTGAGCTATGATAGCAATAAAGGAACTCAGCGCGGGGTATGTATGAAAGGTGTATTACAGCAAAGCGGGGGTACTATCTGTCAGGCAGACGGCTATCAGGCATGGGTAAACTCATAATATTATGCCAAAAAGAAAAGTATTTAGTGAACACGAATTAGAATGTGCAGGACTTCTTTACATGGAGCAAAGAAATTCGTGTTTAGATATTGCCAAAAAGTTTGGCGTATCAAAAAATACTATTCGCAATTTGCTTTTGGAAAATGGAATGAACCTTTGCAATAGGAATAGAAATATATCATTAAAAGCACAAGCAAGGATATATACTGGTGGATGGAAATTATCTCAAGAAAGAAAAGATGGTATAGCTGTATCTAAATTAGGGAATAAATATTGTGTTGGCAGGATTGTATCTGACGAAACAAAGAAATTGATGTCAGAAAAAAGAAAGAATTTTATATCGGAAAATCCTAATTGGAATGAAAATATATTGCTTGGCATAAAAGCCAATAAGTTATCGGACAATCAAAGAATAACAAACGCGCGCATAAGAAGCAGATGTAAGAATATGCTTCGGAGATTAATTTCTTTGGGGATATACACAAAAGATGGCAAAACCAATTCAGTACTAGGCTATACACTGTCTGAGTTTAAAAGCCATATAGAGAGTAATTTCACGCCCGAAATGTCTTGGGAAGATAGAAATTCGTTTCATATTGACCACATAATTCCTATTGCTGTTTTAATATCAAAAGGCATATATGACCCGAAAATAATAAACGCATTGGCTAACTTGCAAGCATTGACACCTTTCCAAAACCAAAGCAAATCAGATAGCTATGATATGCAAAATTTTGAAACCGATTTATTGAAAATAGCATCCGGCAATCGAGGCGAATGCTGGAGATATGTGAAAGGACAAGCACCAAAAAGAGATTGAGATGATGTCAACACCAATATTCACAGTATCTCTTGTAGCTATTTTCATAGTTGTGATTGCAATATTCTGGTATTGTGACCGAAGAGACGATGATGATAATCAAGACACATTACATTATTTATGATAGGAATAGCGACACTCTTAGAAAACCTATCTCTGATAGGAGCAAGCCTCACACCTGAGATGGTGAAGCTGATAGATGCCAATATGCCTATCATTCTCCAGCGAGAGATGAGAAGGAGACTACGGATATGCTATCATCAGTGTAAGCGGTTCAAATTTGGAGCCGATCAGATCAAGGCACTCGTGGATATATATTTCGCAGACCAGACTGACACCAAGAGACAGGAAATAACCTCGGTGCTGGATGCAGAACTTTTAAAACCAAAGGCATGAAATATGAAGAATACCGGTATTAATACAATGACGAAAAACCTCCTAATGTTTGTGGTTTTAGGAATCTTTTGGACAATTTCTGTGCAAAGTCAATCCATTGACACCGTGATACAGACCCCCGTATTCACGAGCTATTTCAATAAGCATCTGAAAGAGCCTGTGTTTGTATCCTATGAACTATACAAAGGTGGTGGAGACTGCAAAAGAACGGGT
>CAIRZD010000009.1 GCA_903882965.1 uncultured Bacteroidota bacterium | reverse complement strand
TTCGTCCTACTATGCATTATAGTATCAGTAGGGAAGATATATTGGTCGGACATGATACCGCAATCGCACCAGCACATCAGACACTTCTTTTAGAGGGTCACAAAAAACAAAAACTTAGAGCGCACTCAGATTTTTATTGGAATACTGCTTGCAACAAATGGGCACTATCCTTTAATGACCAGTTTGATATCATGTGCGAAAGTAAGGGAAAGAATTTAGCAAGTCAATTATTACACAATGAAAAAGATAGAATGCTGGCCGCCACCTGAGTGGACTGAAGTTGTAATAACATGGAATGATATACTACACCGCCGCCCGACATTTTTTCATGGCCGGATTAGATATATTTTAGATTGGGTAGACCGGGTGCCGGGCGGCAAATACCACTTACACGGGTACAATAGTACAGAAGGGTTTGCTTTTAGATTTGAAGACCCAAAAGACGCAACATATTTTAAATTGAAATGGTTATAGCATGGAATGGATTACTGTAAGTTGGGCTTACATAAAACAAGACTGGAAAAGTAATCGCGTTAGATTTTGTGCTGAATTATTTGCTTGGGCATGTAGTGTTACCAGCGCCTGTATTTTTGCAGCAACGGTTCCAAACATTCCAGTCGTACCGCTTTATACTATTTTTATTAGCGGATGTGTAGCATCTGGTTGGGCTTGTTGGACTAGACGGAGTTTTGGATTGCTCGCTAACTCCGTCTTTTTAGTTACTATTGATTCTATAGGATTAATTAGAATGCTACTTCAATAATATTTAAAATTACTTGGTAGTAGATTTTTTACTTTTAGCACGACTTTTAGAAGCAGCTTTAACTACAGGTTTATCATCTTTTTTAACTGCCGTTGTCTTAGCAGATTTTTTAGGTGCCGGAAAATCCCAAACTTTATCATTGGCCGAAACTTCAACCTTATAAGGTGCTTTGGGAGCAGGTGTTGATTCTTTTGATTTTGCTTTAAAAAAGCTGGTTAGAAATTTTAACATATTAATTCTCCTTGTAGTGTATTTAATCCATTATTGCCAGCTGTGCTTGAAATTAATGTTGCGTTGCGTTATTATTAGCATAAATAAACTAAGTAGTAATACTGATATAAAGAAAAGGAGTCACAAAATGACAAAATTATTAAAACAATTTACCCAATTGTTTGCAACAAAAACAACAAGATTAGAAGAATTTTTAGCATCAAAAGCAATTAAAACTCATGCAGATGTAGAGTACTGGTCCAAGTACTTTGAATATAGAGGTTTTTAACATGAAAAGAATATTAAAGTCTTTATCCAATTTTCTTATGGCCTGTACAGAAGCTTGTTATGCAGCACACCTGGCCCGCAACGGCCAACACACTAGAGCCAAAGACATATACAAATAAAATGTTCACCACAGAATTCCTGGGCAAGCAAGAGCATTACCGTTACGGAGATTGGTTAAACGAACAAGACGCCGAAACTCAGCAACTATATTTTGGTGTGGCCAGCGGTTCTGGTCTAATTGAACGCTTGGTAGATCAAATTGAAGCTGAACCAGGACAACATGAAATTTTAGTGGCACAAAACGGCAACGGTTGGTTAGGAACTCTTCACATTGCTAAAATTAACACGACCGCAGTGGAGTTTGGTATAATTGTACACAAGGATTATCGCGGCAACGGTATTGGCAATGCTATGCTAGAAGAAGCTATTGTGTGGTCCCGTAATCGTAATTACAGCGAGTTGTTTATGCATTGCCTGGGTTATAATAAGCCCATACAGCATTTGTGCCGAAAACATGGCTTATTGCCACGTAACATAATGGGTGACAGCGAAGTAAACATACAGTTAAATCCTCCCAGCTGGGCTACCATTGCTTCTGAGGTTGGTATCAAACAGCGTAATATTTACCATACTTTTTTACAAAAAAGCCAACTGTTATATCACGAGATATATGGATAAATAATTGATGATTACAATAATATCAACCTTGGTAATGGTTCAAATTACCATAGCGTGTGTCACCGTTTATTTACACCGCGGTCAAGCCCACAAAGGCTTGACATTTAATCTAGTATTAGAACACTGCATACGTTTTTGGTTATGGCTAACTACCGGTATGGTTACCCAACAATGGGTTGCTATCCATCGCAAACATCATAGATTTGATGATGCCGAAGGAGACCCACACAGTCCACATGTTTTTGGAATATGGACTGTATTCTTCAAAGGCGCGCTACTTTACACTGAAGCTGCCAAAGATAAACAAATGATTCGGCAATATGGAGTAGGAACCCCCGATGATTGGATTGAACATAATTTGTATACCAAGTACAATTTCTTGGGTATATTTCTTATGTTAATAGTAGATCTTTATCTTTTCCAGCTATGGGGTTTTGTAGTTTGGGGAATACAGATGATTTGGATACCTTTATGGGCGGCAGGAGTTGTAAATGGATTTGGACATTGGTGGGGATATCGTAATAAAGACACTCAAGACTTTAGTCGTAACTTAACTCCTTGGGCTATATGGATTGGTGGCGAAGAGTTGCACAATAATCATCACGCGGAACCAGGCAATCCTAAATTAAGTCGACGTTGGTTTGAATTTGATATTGGTTGGTTTTACATTAAAATACTTGAAAAATTAAACCTGGCCCAAATTCGTCAATAAGTATTTTGATGAAAAAAATAGTT
>CAIRZD010000008.1 GCA_903882965.1 uncultured Bacteroidota bacterium | reverse complement strand
TATATAACTGGAGGATAATGCACCGGATATTGCTGTACCACCAATAAACCACTGATAAGTAAGTCCTGCACCGGTATTGGCTGTAAGCGCCACAAAACCACCGGGGCAGAAGATAGTATCGCCTACAGGCGTTATTATTGCAGGTTGTGCGTCTACGGTTACTGCATAAGTAACGTAGCAACCTGTTCCCAGTGTATAACTGATCGTTACTACGCCACCGGCTATCCCCGATACTACGCCCGTGCCTATACCAACAGTGGCAAGCCCGGTATTACTGCTGCTCCAGGTACCGCCGCCAGTAGCATCACTAAGGGTTATCGTTGATCCTACACAAACCAATGTAGGCCCTGTAATAGCCCCCGGCAATGGATTTACGGTAATTACGGTTGTAATAATACAGCCTGTAGAAAGCGTATAAGTTATTGTTGAGGTGCCAACATTGCTGCCGGTCACAACCCCCGTGTTTAATCCGATGGTAGCATTACCATTGCTGCTGGTCCACGTACCACCACCGGCATCACTCAATGTGATCGTTGACCCAAAGCATACTGCATTGGCGCCTAAAATCGCTGTAGGCAAAGGATTGACGGTTACAACTGTTGTCATGATACACCCTGTCCCAATTGTATAAGTAATTGTAACTGTCGTTGCTACTGCTACACTCTGCCCGGTAACAACCCCGGTTGTTGATCCTACCGTTGCAACAGCAGTGTTGCTGCTGGTCCATGTGCCGCCACCGGTGCCATCAAAAAGATTAGTTGTTAATCCGGAACATACCGTCTTTGTCCCTGTTATCGCAACAGGTAATGGATCAACGGTTACTATCGCTGTCGCTGCGCAGTTAGCTAAAGTATATGATATAGTTGCAGTGCCAACGGCATTACCCGTTACAACTCCGCCACCTGTAATAGAAGCCGTAGTAACAGGTATACTGCTCCATATACCGCCACCGGTAGCATCTGCCAATGTTGTGGTAAGGCCCTGGCATACAGAAAGGGTCCCTGAAATCGGCAATGGTTGTGTATTTACCGTTACTATCGTTGTTGCTGCGCAGCTTCCTATTGTATAAGATATTACTGTGGTCCCAACTCCTATTCCGGTCACAACACCTACAGTAGATATACTACCTATTGTTGGGGTAACACTACTCCATGTACCACCACTTGTTCCGTCTGATAATAATAACGTGAATGTCTGGCAAACAGGTGCGGTATTCCCGGTAATTGCAACAGGTTGTGTGTTTACAGTTACAATTGCAGATACAGCACAGATTCCTATTGTATAGGATACTGTTGCTGTGCCAACTGCATTACCTGTTACTATACCGCCGACTGTAATGGAAGCAATGGCTATAGGGGCGCTGGTCCATAACCCACCTGAAGTGGCGTCATTGAGTGTTGTTGTAAAACCCTTACATACAGACAGATTACCCAGAATTGCGGTAGGTTGTGTATTCACTGTTACAATAGTAGTAACGGCGCAAGAACCAATGGTATACGATATCGTTGAAGTACCTACGTTTCCGCCGGTTACTACGCCACCACCGGTTATGGTAGCAACAGTAGTTGTAACACTGCTCCATGTGCCGCCGCCGGTAGCATCAGTTAAATTCAATGAAAACGTTTGACAGATAGATGTAGTATTGCCTGAAATGGCGGCAGGCTCTGTATTTACTGTTACTACTTGCGTAACGAAACATGTGCCAAGCGTATACGATATTGTAGATGTACCTACCAGGAAGCCGCTTACCGTACCGTCAGTGCCTACTGTCGCTACTGTAATGGTTGTACTGCTCCAGGTACCACCACCTGTGACATCTGTAAGTGCTGTTGTAGATCCCTGGCATACAGTCGGGTTCCCTGTGATCACCGCTGGTTGTGTATTTACTGTTACCGTAGTAGTAACATAACAACTACCTATTGTATAGGTTATTGTTGATGTACCTACACCTCCCCCTGTTACTACTCCGGTACCCGCAATTACAGTAGCAACACCTAGTGTGGAACTGCTCCATGTCCCGCCGGTAGTAGCATCTGATAAATTTGTTGTAAATGTCTGGCATACTGACGTATTACCTGTTATAGCTGCCGGCTGCGTATTTACTGTTACTATTTGGGTCACATAACAATTGCCGATAGTATATGATATAGTAGAGGTGCCTACCAGAAAGCCGCTTACAGTGCCGTCTGTGCCTACTGTTGCTATTGTTGTAGCGGTGCTGCTCCAGGTACCACCACCTGTGGCATCTGTAAGTGCTGTTGTAGATCCCTGGCATACATTTGGTGTGCCCGTGATGGCGGCTGGTTGTATATTTACTGTAACAATAGTAGTAGTATAACAACTACCTATTGTATAGGTTATTGTTGACGTACCTACTCCAACTCCTGTCACTATACCACCTGCTGTTACTGTAGCTATTGTGATTGCTGAGCTACTCCACACCCCGCCGGCAGTAGCATCAGATAAAGGTGTTGTAAAAGTCTGGCATACTGATGTGATCCCAGTTATCGGCACCGGCTGTGTATTTACTGTTACTACTTGCGTAACGAAACATGTCCCAAGCGTATATGATATTGTAGATGTGCCTACCAGGAAGCCGCTTACTGTACCATCAGTGCCTACGGTAGCTACAATAGTGGTTGTGCTGCTCCAGGTGCCGGCGCCGGTAGCATCCGTTAATGCTGTTGTAGATCCCTGGCATACGCTTGGTGTCCCGGTTATGGCTGCAGGCTGTGTATTTACAGTTACTACAGTAGTAACATAACAACTGCCTATTGTATAAGTGATAGTTGATGTACCTACCCCAACCCCGGTCACTACTCCGGTACCTGCAATTACAGTAGCCACAGTTAGTGTAGAGCTACTCCATGCACCGCCTGTTGTAACATCTGATAAAGTTGTTGTAAATGTCTGGCATACAGATGTATTACCTGTTATAGCTACCGGTTGCGTATTTACCGTTACTATTTGTGTCACATAACAAGTACCGATAGTGTATGATATCGTAGAGGTGCCCACCAGCAATCCGCTTACTATTCCTGTAGAGCCTACTGTGGCTATGGTCGTCGCAGTGCTGCTCCAGGCACCACCACCTGTGGCATCTGTAAGCGCTGTTGTAGATCCCTGGCATACACTTGGTGTACCTGTGATGGCAGCCGGCTGTGTATTTACAGTAACAATAGTAGTAGCATAACAACTACCTACCGCATACGTTATTGTTGCTGTACCTACTCCAACTCCCGTCACTACCCCGCCTGCAGTTACTGTGGCGATAGTAATTGTAGAACTACTCCACGTGCCGCCGGCAGTAACATCTGATAAGGTTGTTGTAAAAGTCTGGCATACTGATGTAACGCCTGTTATTCCCACCGGCTGGGTATTTACTGTAACTATTGCTGTTTGGATACAGCCGGTAGAAAGTGTGTAAGTTATAGTACCTGTGCCCACAGACACACCTGTTACAACACCTGTTGCGCTCACAGTTGCCGTTCCTGTGCTACTCCATGTGCCGCCGGCTGTTGCATCTGTTAGCGGAGTCGTTGACCCCATACACACATTCAGTGTCCCGGTAATCGCTGCCGGTGTTGGATTTACCGTTACCGGAGTAACCGTATAACAACCGGTTGATGTAATAGTATAAGTAATATTAGAGGTACCTCCGGCTACTCCGGTGACAACCCCTGTACCTGACACTACTGTTGCTATTGTTGTAGTGCCGCTTGTCCAGGTACCCGTACCTGTAACGTCTGTTAAAGATGTTGTAAGCCCCTGGCAAACTGTTTTTGTTCCGGTGATCCCGGTTGGATTAGGATTAACTGTTACCACAGAAGTTACATAACATCCTGCAGGCATAGTGTAAGTAATCGTTGTCGTTCCGGCCGCCACACTGGTTACAAGACCCGTAGAGCCTACAGTAGCAATGCTTGTTGTGCTGCTGCTCCAGGTGCCTCCTGTTGTTGTATTAGTTAAGTTAGTCGTTGAACCAAGGCACAAAGACCCGGTGCCCGTTATCGTTCCTGCTGAGCAAGTGACCGTAATAGTTGCAGAACCGACAGCGCAATTAAAACCTTGTGTATGTATAAAACTGGTAGTATAAGTAGCATTGGTATATGAAGAACCACCGCCACCGCCCGCACCATCTGATCCTGATCCGCCACCAAACCAGCCACCACCACCACCACCGGATCCTTGAAGAGCAGCGTTTGGAACACTCCCACCTATGCCTGCAGCACCTGTGCTTCCGGTACCACCACCACATGTGCTAGCTGCACCACCTGCAATTTGAGTACCGCCTTGGCCTCCAAATCCAATACCACAAAAATCTCCATTTCCTGCCGCTCCTATTAATCCACCACCTGCGCCCCCAACATCTCCAAATCCACCTGCATAGGATGCACAAAAATTACCACCACCACCACCACCACCACCGGCAACCACTAATGTGGTACCAGCTGTAACATCAGTGATCGTTGTGCCACCACCACCACCTGCTCCGGGCCAGGTCGTTGAATATAGTGCCAGATCATCTCCGCCGCCGCCATATGCTGCCGCTCCGGCATTTGAACCCAGCTGCCCCACAATTACGTGAAGCACATGTCCCGGTGTTACATTAAGCGTTGCCTGAACTCTACCACCACAACCACCAATTGATTGATAACTGGTAAGCGCACAATTAACACCTCCACCTTTGGCTCCTCTCACATCAACTGCAATAGTAGTAACACCTGCACCTACCGTATAAGTCTGCACCCCTCCAGTATAAGCAAAAGTACTTGTTTGGCAAAGGCCCTTGAAATTCAAGCATATAAGGATGATGGATAAACCAAAGACTAATATTTTTTTCATAAAAGAATAATTAACAATCAAGAAAAATAGCTACCATAAACACAATAAAATGCATCCCCCATATTCGGGATGTTACATTTAAAAAGTGTACCAATAAAGATATGCTTATTTTTGAGAAAATTAACTATTTGTTATATTTAAGTTGGAAAAAAATAACCAAATAGATCAATTATTAACAATCAGTTAATAAAAATAAAACGCCTAAAAATATCACTGGAGTGAACAGGTACATTCAAAAATATTGCAAACAAGGAGGGAGGCCTATAGCGCACGCAAACTTTGGCCAAAATAACTGCAGACATAAGAAGTAGTGTCATGCTCTACACTATAAGTCATCCATAGACTATCGTTTCTTAACTTGCCCCAACCGGTATAAGTAGTACTGTTATTGGCTCCTTGAAAAGTAAATGAATCTACAGACCTTATCGTGCAAATAGCACTGTCATCCGGGTTATTGAGAAAATCCTTCATCATTAATTCCAGCGGCTTCGTAGGTATCGCGAGCAAATGAATGCTATATTGAGTATATAGAAAACTTGCGCCGCAAGTATCACCGCCATTATAAGTAAATACAAATTTATCCCTGCTCAAAGTATCGCACGATGGGCCTTCATAACCTACTGGACATGTACATTTACCACCATCACAGGTACCCATATTATGGCATACTACATTATTACA
Organism: uncultured Bacteroidota bacterium; assembly: GCA_903882965.1. GTDB lineage: Bacteria > Bacteroidota > Bacteroidia > Chitinophagales > Chitinophagaceae > Nemorincola. Next base: position 14,654 of record CAIRZD010000008.1, on the reverse strand, counting down.
AGCATCCTTTTTACATGCAGTATAGGTAATAGCACTAACAAATGCCAGTGTGAGAAATGAAGTTAATAATATGATGCGCATCAGTTTCATAAATGTTATTTAAGCAGCTAATTTATCAAATCTTTTGCCAAAGATAGCTTTTTGGCGGGGGAAATTTTACAGCATATTATCATTATTCCCGATAATTAATATTTCCCGGCTTAATTTTACAAAAACACAAACCCTCTGAAATGAAAAGAATCGCCACTCCACCCCTATAGTTTTACTTACAAAAAAAGCCCCGAAGTTTCGGGGCTGGTAGTTTACACGGTGTCAGGGGGATATCTTTGAATTATGAAAAGTATCTTGCCTGTTTCCTGTTGCAAATTTAGGGATTACTGAATATCAAAATGCTATTTTTTATAAAAGATTTATCATTTTAGTACATTAAATAATTGATACCTAAAACCAACATACTGTATCTTCGCAACCTACGTTTAGGAATAAGGCAATAAAAATTCCTAATTTTGTATAATAATCGTTTCATGCGCAAGGACAATTTATTAATAATAATCATAATATTGTTTTTCTCGTGTCCTGCTTTCGCGCAACGCCCGCTGCTTAATATGCCCGAGCATGATGATAAACCTTACTATTTCGGAATATCTTTTGGCTTCAATTACTCTGTATACCAGATCTCATATACACAATCTTTCGCTACTACTGATACTTTTAAACGGATACAACCACACTGGCAACCCGGCTTCTGCCTTGGATTGATCGGCAACTTGAAATTAACGAGGTTCATTGACCTCCGCTTTGTGCCTACACTTGAATTTTCAGAAAAAAATATCCAGTATGAATATGGGTACCCAAGGGATAGTGTGGTCAATCAAAATTCTATTGAGTCTATTTATATGCACTTGCCGGTACAGTTTAAATTTAAAAGCGACCGCATAAAGAATTTTCGCTTCTATGGCCTTATCGGCGGCATGTTTGATTATGACCTTGCCGCAAACGCCCGCTCTCACAGGCCAAATGAGTTTTTAAAAGTAAGCCCTATTGACATTGGGTATGAATTTGGTGTTGGTTTTGAGTTTTTTAACCCAAGCTTTATATTTTCACCTGAAATAAAAGTGTCTCAGGGGCTCACAAACCAGCTATATCCCGATCACGGACTGCAACTCACAAACGCTATCAATACATTACACTCCAGGATGATCGTTTTTTCCATACATCTTGAAGGGTAATCTTTAGGTTTTTTCTAAAAATGATTTTAAATGAAAGACGCATATATAGCCGACGGTATCAGAACACCTATTGGTAATTTCAGAGGCGCACTATCAGGCATTCGTGCCGATGATCTTGCCGCCTTAGTAATGCGCAAGCTTGTAGAAAGAAATCCTTCCATACCCGATGGCGTAATTGATGATGTAATATTTGGCTGCGCCAACCAGGCCGGTGAAGATAACCGTAACATATCGCGCATGGCACTCCTCCTTGCTGGCATACCCTGGAGCGTACCCGGCGAAACAATCAACAGGCTTTGTGCATCAGGCATGTCTGCCGTGATAAATGCAGCAAGGGCAATAAAGGCTGGTGATGGCGATGTATTTATTGCCGGTGGCGTAGAGCATATGACACGTGGCCCATGGGTGATCTCAAAAACTGCACAACCTTTCGGGCAGGATGCCCAGATGTATGATTCCAGCTTTGGTTGGCGTTTCATAAACCCTAAAATGCATGAGCTATACGGCACAGATGCTATGGGCATTACCGCTGAGAACCTGGCAGGAATGTACAACATCAGCCGCGACGATCAGGATGCATTTGCATACCACTCCCAAATGAAAGCCGCCGATGCACAAAACTCCGGCAGACTCGCAGAAGAAATCACAACAGTTGACATCCCCGGTAAAAAAGGCGAGGTACATAGCGTTGATAAAGATGAATTCCTGAAGCCCGCTACGACAACAGAAAAACTCGGCCAGTTAAAACCCGCTTTCAAAAAAACAGGCACCGTTACCGCCGGCAATTCATCAGGCCTTAATGATGGTGCTGCCGCACTATATATATTATCAGGCGATGCCGTTAAGAATTATAACATTACACCTAAAGCACGTATAGTAAGCTCGGCAGTAGTAGGCGTAGAGCCGCGCATCATGGGCATAGGCCCTGTAGGCGCTACCAAAAAAGCATTGGCAAAAGCAGGGCTCACATTAAATGATATAGACATTATTGAGCTCAACGAAGCCTTTGCAGCACAAAGCATCGCCTGCATCCGCCAGCTGGGTATGGCCGACAACGACCCCCGCATTAACCCTAATGGTGGTGCCATAGCCATAGGCCACCCGCTCGGTATGTCGGGCGCCCGAATCATTAATTCCGCCGCACTCGAATTGCAAAAGACACAGAAAAAATATGCACTGGCCACCATGTGTATCGGCCTTGGACAAGGATATGCAGTGATTTTGGAAAGGGTCTAGCAGAAAATTACTCAATCAAATTTTTCTTAGCTGTTCAATATCGTCCAGGTCCCTGTGCCTGCCCGATGCCTGCTTAGCTTGTATAAGTGTATTCGCATGCAGGAAACGAAAAGTAACATTTTCTTCAGTAAAATATTGCGCGCTGCTGTATGCAATATCAAAATCAATTCCTTTCACTGCTGTCATTAGGTCAATCCTAACTGGATCCCTTCCAAAACTCCACACATCTGATTCGTCTCCAAGAAATTTCTCTTTGGTCATATCAAATACAGGCATACCAAAATCAAGAAAAGCAAGTGAAATTTTATCGTAATTTTCGCCACTTTTTTTTACCCATACATCCATATCACCGGTAGTACGGTTATATCCGTTCAATACCACAGCCATACCGCCCACAAGCACATAATCTACATCTCGTTTATTGAAACAATTAATGAAATCACTAAAATCTTCATTAAAAATATTAGCCATTATCTTTTTCTTTGTGAAAAAACGGTTCGATCAAGACGTGTTTTAGAATTGGTGCCATACACTTGGTTGATAAGAAACCACGCAGCCTCAAGCCGCTCTATGTAGCTTTTATCTTTCATATCGGTTACATGATCATCTGCATCTTTTGCATTGGTTGCTTTAAATGCGGTTCTATCCAGTCGGAATTTCTGTTCCATGATGTAAAATAACTAAAAAAATCTAACGCTCACACTGCACACTTTTTGCTTTTCACTTTTAACTTTTCACTTACTCTAAAAGGTACCCATCGCCCTCAGGCAGCAAGTTCAGGTCCACATCCATGCCTGCTATACCTTCTATTGAACCCTTTATATGCGCAGCATTCAGCAGCACTTTTTCCAGCTGCTTCTCACGCGCCTTCCATAGTTTCTCCATCTGGTCGCGCTCCTTTTGTATAGACATCTTCATGCCCATAAAGCCCTCGCGTATCGCGCTCCATTGCTCACTGAATTCACTGCTTACCAGGTAGCGGTATAGCAGCGTCATTTTATCGCCTTTATTTTCCTGGCTCTTGGCCGCGTTATATACTTTTATCACTGCATCGCGCAGCACATGCACCAGCGCCCTCGCCTCACCAAAAGTGCATATCCATATCCCGTCCTTCTCCCCAAAGTTACTCATGCCCTTGGGCATCGCCTGTGTTACTATCACCGCTATATCAGCGCCAAGCACCCGCATATCCGCCTTCAGTTTTTCTATCCAGTCATCACTGAAATCTTTGGTACGCTTACTTTCAAAAATGATCTTGCCACACTCCTGCCCAAAGTTGTTGCGCACCGTCTGTATGCAATCCGCGCCCCGAACACCCTTGCCTACCTCACTCACCAAATCAAACGGGAAAGCATTACGCAGCAATTCTTCCAGCAGCAACTCCTGTACCTCGCCCTGCAGTTGCATAGATCCCTGCTCGCTCTTCCTTTTCATTTCTTCTATCAATACACGTTGCTGGTCCAGTTGCATCTCCTTTTCTTTCAACTTCATAAAAAACTCCTCTTGTCTTAACCTGTTTTTTTCATCTTCTTCTTTTTTTATGATCTCAGTAAGTTTGTTGCGCTCTTCCAATATCCGGCGTTGCATTTGCAGTTCCAGTTCCTGCTCCCTTGTTTTCAGTTCCTGCATTTTTTTCAGGAATTCCATTTCTTTTCCCCTTGCTTCGGTCAGTTTTTCCTGGTTGCTTTTGTTGGCTTCTTCCAGCAGTCTCAGTTTGTTTTCATAATCTGCCCCTACCTTTTGTTCCAGTTCTTTTTTCAGCTGTGCTGATAATGCTTTCTTTTCCTCTTCTGCCTTCATGGCCTGTTCCTGCTGCTGCTGCTGCCATTGCTGCTCTTTTAGCCTGAACTGCTCATCTTTTTGCCGGGAACTTTCCACCCATTTCTGATTATATTCTTTAGACATCTCGTCCCTTACAGACTGCGCTATGGCTGCCGTAGGCTCAAATTCTGTTTTACAATTCGGACAAACTACTATAGTGGACATGTATGCTTAAATCTTAATTTGGAAGGTACAAAGTTGCGGCTATTATATGAAGCAAACAAAATAAACACTCTTTTGAAACTTTAATTTACCCTCAAATTATTGAAAGGCATTAAAAAGAGCATCAAATTGGAGCAAGCGATTGAGAAAGGTGGAAGTAAACCAATGACCCTACTCCACTACTATTTTCTTGTTAAGCGTTCCCATACTTGTTGACGCTGATATGAAATAAATACCGGGTGTTACATCCGTTTGTATCTCCTTATCTGTATTAGTCATTGTAGTCAATTCCTTTACTTTTTCACCCAGCATATTTGTCATGGTTATTGTGGCGTTTTCTTTTGTTGGGGAAGAAATGTACAGGGTAAATGAGTTGTGTGTAGGATTAGGAAATATGGAAATGGAATTAATAATATTAGTAAGGTTTTTCACTCCATTAGGAAAGCCATATTTCTTCACTGTAGCTTTACTGTTACTATCCTGGTAAACTACATAAGGTGTATTGTTTCTATCAATTGCTATTGATGTGAACTGCACTATTCCTGCTGAGAAATCAGGGCTCCCAACTGGCACCCAACTGCTGCCATTATATTTCATTACTGTTGCTTTTTCATAATCACTATAATCCTGGTAAGACACGTATGGTATACCACTTATATCAAGTGCTATAGTAGTAAACGAAGCTTTCCCTGCCGAGAAACCTGCGTTACCAATGATTCCCCAACTGCTGCCATTATATTTCATGACTGTAGCTTTTGAGCTATCATTCAAATCCTGGTAAACTATATAGGGCATCCCCTCTGTATCTATTGCTATCATTGTATATTCTGCCTGCCCTGCTGATATGCCGCCACTGCCTACAGTTACCCAACTGCTGCCATTATATTTCATTACAGTAGCCTGATAAATGTCGCCAACATCCTGATATACTACATATGGAGTACCGCTGTGGTCAATTGCTATTGAAGTATAACCTGCAAAATTGACTGAAAATCCCGGACTACCTACCGTTACCCAACTACTACCATTGAATTTTTTTACTGTAACCGCACCATCATTTATGGTACGGTCTCCATATGCTACATAAGGTGTATTATTTTCATCAATTGCTATTGATGTAGTGTTGGCTTGCCCGGCCGAAAACCCTGCACTACCTACAGTTCCCCAACTACTGCCATTGTATTTCATTACTGTAGCTGGGCCATTAAGCCCATCCATATAAACCACATAAGGGGTGCCATTCCTATCTATTGCTATAGAGGTATTTAATGCTGTATTAGCCGAGAAACCCGGAGTACCTACCGTAACCCAACTACTACCATTGAATTTCATTACAGTAGCTTTTCCACCGCTGCCATAATCCCCGTAAACCACATAAGGTGTGCCACTACTGTCTATTGCCATTGAGGTACAGGATGCAAAACTATCAGAGAAGCCTACACTACCTACATCTACCCACGATTGTGCATTGGTGGTGCCGAATAAAGCAACAACTACAAATACAGTTAATAACCATTTGCCACCCGATGAAAGGAGGATAGTTGAATGTTTCTCTTGAGTACGATAAAGATTTTTCATAAAATTTCCCTTAATAAAATATAAGAAATAAAATACGCTTTTTTATGTAATCCAATGCAGCATCACCTTGCCTTATAAAGATATATAGCTAAACCGTCCCAAACCTTTAATAAAGTATCATTGAGCGAATAAATCTGGTAACTCACATTACGGTAATAATAGCTTGTTGGATTATAATCCAGCGCAAGAGTAGTTGCATTATCCTGTATGTAATATTTATACGCTACTTGTTGCTGTGCATAAGCGCACGAAGAACCGGCATCATTAAAATAACCCTCGCTATCATTACTGAAAACAAGGTAACAGTTTAACAGGCAAGCCATTGTTGAATCAGGTCGCCCGGGCCCAATTAAAACAGAATCAATATACCAGGTATGCTTCATGAGTATATTAATATCAATAGTCGCAGGATTAAGGGTACTGGTAGCGTTCTTTTTACACCCAATTACTGCCATAAGAACGATAAAAAGAATTATTGATTTTATTTTCATAAATTTCATTAGTCCGGGTAAATATATAATAATTCTTTTTGCTGATGTACATTGCTCCCCGAGCATGGCCGACTTGTGTCTAATAATTTAACCAGTTTGCAACTGGCTTACCACAAAAAAATATCAGTTGCGATTCCGGATTTGCTTCCTAATTTCATATACAATAAGCATAGCAATGGCAATATAGCGTTTAGAAGACATTAAAAATAGGCGATGATATTTTTGAGGCTCCGTTAGGAGTTTAAGCTTTGTAGCATTGGTGTTATCATTTTTCAGGCGCGCCCCGTAGGTGCGCAACCCACTATATCCCATGCCTGATTTTAAAGCTCAATTAGTATTATCAGCTGCTATAATTTCAATTTCCACATATAACTAAATAAACATTTTAATATCAACATAAAATCGACACCAAATTTTTCCGGAAACAACAAATGAAACAATATCTATTCAATAACTACAAAATAACCCTGTCTTACTATCCGGGAGGCTACAAACATGGCATATGGAATTTAAAACCTTGCCTCAAACACAAGTCTTAACTTGTAAATTTTGTTCAATATATAAACCAATTACAGTACAACTCAATGTCCCCAACTGCTCCAAACCGCAACAATACTGTTACATTTCCGGGATATTTCCGGGACATTTTTAATCACAAAACATTGATTATAAATAAATCAATCAAACTGAAAATTTCTGCGACATTTTTAAAACCAAAACCACTTACTAATTACTACATAACAGCTACTACCAACAATCAATTATTTTTGACGTACTTTTCGAAACACATGCGGCTGAAAATATTATCATCCCTTTATTGTTTGTTTTCATGCATCATCGTAACCGCGCAAGTCTCTAAAAAGGCTAATCGCAGTTATGAGACCGCATTGCATTACCGGGCCAACAAAAAATTTGATGCCGCCTGCAAAAAAATGGAGCAGGCCATCTCGAAGGCGCCCTCCTTTTCTGATGCTTACAGCCAGCTGGGCCAGTGGTATTTCGAAGCTCATAAATTCTCACAGGCAGCAATGGTCTTTCGCAACGCCTCAGCAAAGTGCCCTAATGGCAGGGTGCGCTTTGCAAAGCCATTGGCAAAAAGTCTTATTTACAGCGGCTTTGCCGATGAAGCATTGCAGGTGATCTATGCATATGGCACCACCATAAAAGACAGTAGCGAATGGAGAAAAATGCGGCTACAGGCTGAGTTTGTGAGAACAGCAATGATGAACCCGGTGCCAGAAAGACCGGAAAATATGGGCATCAGGGTCAATACCCCTGACCCTGAACTCTTTCCTTGTATCTCCACAGATACACAAACACTATACTTCACCCGCCGTATCAAAAATACAGATGAAGATCTCTATTATTCCAATGCAGATTCATGCGGCGGCTGGTTCTCTTCACATAATCTCAGTAGCTTAAATACCCCTGATCAGGAACTGGCCCAGTTCATATCCACCGATGGCCACTATATGCTATTCACCCGTTGCCAGAACCGTAGCTGGGACGCCTGGACGGAAGGCGGCTGCGACCTATTCATGTCATACCGGGTGGCAAAAGACAGTGACTGGACCACAGCCCAGCCATTTGGTGCCACGATCAATACCCCTGCCTACGAGGGTATGTCTACACTTTCACCTGACAACCGGGAGTTATACTTCGTCAGCGACCGCCCCGGTGGCTATGGCGGTTATGATATATGGATATCACGCTTTGATAACGGGCTATGGCAACTACCTGTAAATGCCGGCCCGGATATCAATACAGCCGGCAATGAAACAGCGCCCTTTATTGCTGTTGATAACCGCACCCTTTTCTTCACCAGCGATGGATGGCCGGGCATGGGCGGCTCAGATATTTTTATGAGCAAACGGATCAATGAAAAAAAATGGGATAGGGCCCAGAATCTCGGATACCCGATCAATACCGCCTACGATGAAAAAAGTGAATTTGTAACCCCCGATGGTTCAAAAATGTATTTTTCATCAGACCGCAGTGGCCCCGCCGGCAACTACGACATTTATGAAACACCACTTCCCCCCTTCCTCCAGCCCATACCTACCGGCAATATAGAAGGATATGTCTATGACAGCCTTAGCAAGCAACGCCTCAATTACACCATTATGTATGTCTGCAATGCTGCTTCAGGAGATACATTGTACCAGTTTCAGAGCAATCGCGGCGATGCCAGTTTTCTTATATCACTTGCAGTAGGCAAGACTTATGCAATCCATAGCCTGCATGTAGAATATTCTATGGTACACGACACTCTGGTATTTGATACATCATACCTTCATAAGCCACTTATACATAACGTAGTGATGTTGCCTGCGGATTATAAAGAAGTAAAACCTGTTCACGATAGCCTGGTAGCTACCATACACTTTGATAAAAACAAAGTAGAGCTCACTGATTCCGACAAAAGTATCCTTTATACGGCCATGAAACCATGGCTTGACAGCAAAGGCATTGTGGTGTTTGTAAACGCATATACCGATAACACAGGCACTCCCATGCTAAATGAAGAACTCTCCTACAAACGCGCCGGTATCATATCAAAAGAACTTCAGGTCTATGGCCTCGATGAATCAATGATACAAGCCAAAGGCTGGGGCGAAGCCAAAATGATAGCACCCAACGAAACCGAAGAAGGCCAGCGAAAGAACCGCAGAGTAGAGATCATCTTACGCCGTTGATGAGATCATTATCCTAATTCCGCTATCGACATCCTGTTTTGCTCTATTAAGATTGTCATATTTGCTGCTATTTTATTTTCATCCCCTTTCTCTGCACAAAGCAACTCTACCTGCTGCCCAAGCTCAGCACTTACCGCCATACCCATCATTGTCCATTTTGGTTTGTATAGGTGCATGAGCGCAGCAATCTTTTCCGTGTCTTTCGATTCAATCGCTGTTTTTGCTTTATCTTCAAACTCCCCCGCCGCATTTAAGTACATTCTGATGTAACCCTTTATCCTTTCTTCCTCATCTTCACAGTATTTACGCAGATAATCAAGATCTGTAGCCTTGGCATTGGATGCTGTTCCCTTTATGGTATTTATATCTTGAGTGTGGGTTTTTAGGGTAATATTCATGACCTGCGCAATGCCTGCAATAAGATGTGCTGCCTTGAATGGTTTAGCTATATATGAGTCCATGCCTGCCTGCCTGCACCGGTCAAGGTCTGTACGCAACACCGATGCGGTAAGGGCTATGATGGGTACGTTTTTTACAGGTGCATCAAAATGAGTACGTATATACTGTGTGGCTTCAAAGCCGTTCATGCCCGGCATTTGCACATCCATGAGTATTATGTCAAAAGTTTTTTCCTTCAGAAAGCTAAAGGCTTCCTGTGCACTGCCTACGGCAACAATATTTGCTTTTGATTTTGATGCCAGTGTATCCTTTGCTACGATCCTATTATATTCATTATCATCTACCACCAGTATGTTCAGCCCATCCAGTATACTCCCATCCACCTGCTGCTCTGTAGCCATACGTTGCTGCAATCTTCCTTGATCGCCTTTTTTCAGATCAATGACAAACGAGAATGTAGTACCTGACCCTTCCTCGCTTTCTATACTTATACTGCCACCCATAATCCCCACCAGCTGCCGGGCTATACTGAGCCCCAGCCCGGTGCCACCATACTTGCGGGTATCAGAAGTATTGGCCTGCGAGAAATTCTCAAACACTGTTTGCAATTTATCTTTCGGTATACCAATACCGGTATCCATTATCGAAAATCGTACACCCTCGCTCACTTTCTTCACCTCTATTGTCACACTGCCTTTCTCTGTAAATTTTATGGCATTGCCCATAAGGTTTATCAGCACCTGGTTCAGTCGCACTGGGTCACCAATGAGCACATCGGGTATGTTGTGGTCTATGTTTGTAATGAGCTGCAACCCCTTCTCTTCTCCTTTATACGCCAGTGTTTGTTTCACAAGGTCCACATCCTTACTCAACGAGAAATCTATCTGCTCCAATTCCATCTTTCCGGCCTCTATCTTCGAGATATCCAGTATGTCATTGATAATATGCAGCAAGTTGTCTGACGATTGTTTAATGCCTTCTATATACAACCTTTGTTTCTCTGCAAGCGGGGTGTCGAGTACCAGGCTGGTCATGCCCATTACCGCATTCATGGGTGTGCGTATCTCGTGGCTCATATTAGCAAGGAACTGCTTATTGAATGCCTCGCTGCGCTCGGCGCGGTTTTTCTGTTCTTCTGCTTCTTTTTTTTCAGCTACAACCTGTGCTGTTCTGTTGGCAACTGTTTGTTCGAGCTCTTTCTGGCGATGCCTTAGATCCTTGGTCCTCCATTTGAAAAACAGATACAAAACGACTATGGCGAACAGTGTATATAGTATGTAGGCCCACACTGTTCTGTACCATGGCGGCAATACTTTAAAAGTATAGGTGACAGGCGCTGACCAAACACCATTTGGCCCTTGTGCTTTTACCATGAAGGTGTAATTGCCCTCGCGGATATTACCAAAGCCGGCGCTGGTTTTCTTCATTACCGGGCTCCAGTCATTATCATAACCTTCCAGCATATACCTATAATTGACAAGATTGGGTTTGCCGGTTTCAACTGCATTGAACTCTATGGTTACATGGTTGTAGTTGTACGGCAAAACGAGGTGTTCCGGCACTGCGTCAAAACGCGCAACATCATCAAATGTTATGGAACCGAACCTGTGCTTTACACTGTCCCGTTCTTTTTCGGTTAATGTTTTGCCTAATGTAGTGACCTCTTCGGTGATATATGCAGGTGCTACGTTTTTCGGAATTGTTGCTCCAGGCTGCTCCAGGTCGTGCCAGCATATATTCTCGTCATTCACTCTTATGCTTTTTATTACCAGTGCAGGAGGTGCCATATGGTGTTGCAGTGCCGTGGGATCAAACCGTACAAGCCCTGTTTTGTGATTGGCATTCGCTACCCATATAATACCTTTGCTATCCATGAACATGCTGTTCTGCCCCTCATTTACATCCTTTATAGGGCAGTCGGTATTAGTGTTATATATTTCTATGTCGTTGAGCTTTGCCAGGTCTTCATCCGGTTTAAATATGGTAACGCCCAGATTAGTCCCTACCACCATTTTGCCATCGGGCGCCTGTAATATCTGTGTGATGTAATTATCCGGTAATCCATCGGATTTGGTAAATGTTTTAAAGAATTTTATGTCAGAGTTATTTTTTTCATTTGCCTTATTTTTATTACCCTGTTCTGCTGTTATGGCTATTGCGGTCGCTTTCTTTGCGGCTTCCGCACTCATTACGCTTAGCCCGTACCCGGTAGCTATCCATAGGTTGCCTGCCTTATCGAGGCACATGCTATGCACGAGATTGCTTTCCAGCCCCTGGGCTGTAGTGAAGTTAATAAAGCATTTGCCGTCATAGCGGCTCACTCCTCTGCCTGATGTGCCAAACCACAGGTTGCCCGTTTGATCGGATACAATAGCCTTCACTGTGCTGCCCGCCAATCCCTGGGGAACAGAGAAAGTTGTAAATGTTTTGCCATCATACCTCGTTACTCCGCCGGAGTTTGCGCCAAACCACAGGTTGCCCGCCTGATCACTGGCCATGCTGATTATGCCAGAGGCCGGCAGCCCCTGAGCGTAGCTAAAGTTGGTGAACGACTTACCATCATACTTGGCTACACCCGCAGATGTACCAAACCACATGTAGCCGTTTTTATCAAAGCCGATGCAGTATACAGTATTACCCAGCAACCCCTGGTCGGGCGAAAAGGTTGTAAAGCTCTTCTCATCATAGCGGCTCACCCCGCCACCCGAACAGCCAAACCATAGATTACCTTCTTTATCTTCAGCTATACCGTTCACCACATTGTTACCAAGGCCCTGTGTGGTAAGAAAATTTGTAAATGCATTTCCACCATAGCGGCACACGCCACTGCCGGCTGTGCTGAACCACAGGTTGCCGCTTTTATCTTCGGTTATACTGCTCACTATAGCTCCTGCGAGCCCCTGAGCTGTAGAGAAAGAGGTAAATATTTTTGAGCCTGTCCTGAGGGAGGCCGAAGGATTATAACAACTTATACCATTATTAGTGCCAACCCACAGGTTTCCTTTTTTATCCTCACAAATGCTATTCACTATATTACCGGCGAGCCCCTGCGCAGGAGAGAAGTTGGTAAATGTCTTTGAGCCTGTCCTGAGGGAGGCCGAAGGGTCATAGCGGCTCAACCCACCCTGTGTACCCATCCACAGGTTGCCTGCACTATCTTCTGACATACAGCGTACAAAATCATTAGCTATGCCGTCAGCAATGGAGAAATTAGTAAATTTTTTGCCGTCATAACGACTTAGCCCGCTCCGTGTGCCTATCCACACGTTGCCTGCCCTGTCTGCCAGCATGCTGTGGATCACATCATCAACCAGGCCATTGCGGGAAGAAAAATTAGTGAATGTTTTCCCATCGTAGCAACTCACGCCATGGCCCGGTGTGCCAAACCACATATTGCCCCTCTTGTCTTCTGCGATACAAAGAACAGCAATGCCCGCAAGCCCCTGGGCAGCAGAAAAATTAGTGAATGTTTTGCCGTCATAGCGGCTCACGCCGCCGCCCCTGGTGCCAAACCACAGGTTACCTCTGCTATCCTGCATAATGCATTTCACAACGTTGGCAGCAAGCCCCTGCGCAGTAGAAAAGGTAGTAAATGTTTTGCCGTCATAACGGCTCACGCCGCCGCCATCGGTGCCAAACCACAGGTTTCCGTCCTTATCTGTTTTTGAGCAGTTGACCTCGTCCAGCACCAGTCCGTTGTCGGTGGTAAAGCTGGTAAATACAGAGATGCCGCCCATGCCCATGATGAAGGTATGGCCCATGCTATCGGTAATGGTGGATCCCTTTGCATCTGTTAGCACAGGCAGCAATTTACATACCGGTTGTACCGGACCTTTTCTTTTTGCTCTGACTGTAGTATCTGTGGTTGTTTGTATGTTCACGCCCGCGGGTACAACCACTGTTAAGGGCTTTGGCATGGTATCCTGGGATACTACCTGGGGCTGCCGGTGGGGCGGTAGCTCAGAGATCACTGTAATATGCATGTGGGCCAGAGTGTCTTGTTTGCTTATAGCTGTATTGTTTTCCTGCTTTTTGTCACTGCAAGAAAAAATAAATAACAACGAACAAAAGAAAATAATGTATCTCATATGCCTGTTTTCATAAGTTTTTTTCGGCTGAAGAGCGGGTTTAAGCTAATTCACTTATGGAATTTTTATTCAGCTGTATTATCAAATGAATATACTCTTTTATCTTGCCTTCATTCCCTTCATCCATGCACAGCATTTCTACTTGCTGCCCCAACTCTGTGCTTATACTCATGCCCATCATTGCCCATTTTGGTTTGTATAGGTGCATGAGCGCGGCTATCTTTTCTCGGTCTTTCGATTCAATCGCTGCTTTTGCTTTCTCTTCAAATACTGCTGCCGCATTTAAGTACATCCTGATGTACCCTTTTATCCTTTCTTCCTCACCTTTGTGTATGCTGTCTTTCGCAATATCTAAATAGGTCTCCCCGATCTGGCCGTAAACATAAGTCATACTATACCTAAGATTTGCTTCTTCATCTATCTTCAATGCCCTGAAAGAATATTCCAAAGCTTTTGAATAATTCGCCTCGTGCTTATAAATGGGCCCAATAATATTCAGGATGGCTGCTATCGAAAGCTTTTCTCCTGTTTCTTCCGCTATTTTTAGGCCCTTGGAGGCATATTCCAGCGCTTTGGGATAATTTTTCAAATTACCATAAGTAATGCCAAGATTACCAAGATTTTGCAGCATACCGGTTTTATTTTTGATCTCTTCATTCACTTGCAATGCTTTTAAATAATATTCCAATGCTTTTTGATTATCATTGTCATTATTATTATTCAGGTAAATGATCCCAATATTATTCAGGTTTATTGCCATCAGCGTTTTGTTGTTTAGCTTTTCATTTATTTTCAGTGCTTTGAAATCGTATTCCAGCGCTTTGGGTGTATTATCCTGGCGTTGATAAACAGTCCCTATATTGCCCAGGCTAGCCGTCACACCTTTTTCATCACCCAGTTTTTCATTTATTTTTATTGATATCAAATAGTATTCAAGCGCCGTATCATAATCAG
>CAIRZD010000007.1 GCA_903882965.1 uncultured Bacteroidota bacterium | reverse complement strand
TTAGTTGCAATAGCTACTGCAGGATCTAATACAGTAGGAGCAATAGTCTGTAAGGATATATTGCCACCACCTAATGGGTTAAACGAGTCTGCTACAACAGCAGCCATATTTCCAGCATGTTTCATAACATCACCATGCAAGCCAGCCTCAACCGCAATACGACCAATGTTAGGCAAGAAATGCAATCCTAATGGATAAGGAATTGCTAAGTATTTACCATCCATTGTAGGAATAATAAAGTTACGAGATTTAACAAATTCTGGAGGATCATTATCATCAAATCCAGCCATCTCCATCATTCCAGCCTGTAATGCACCTAGACCAATACCACCCATAATAATCTTCTTACCAGCCGGACCTTTCAACGTCTGTCCCATGCGAGCAACACCTTGAGCGGATGCATTAAAGAAAGCAAAGTAATTATTAATCTGCTGACCCATTGCACCTTTTCGGTCAAAGTTTACCGTTAACTCTTTAGCAATAGTAGCTGCTTTTTCTGCAGACATACCCTTTTCTTTTGCTGCTTTGTATGCTGATAAACGAATAGCATTTTCAATGGTGTCGTTAAAGTCTGATAGACCATTAAAGAATCCACTAGCAGCTTTTTTAGCTACGTTACTATTTAACTGTTTAATCTTCTCATTGATCAAATTCTCTTGGTCTGCACGTCTAATCAATTGCTCACGATATAAAGTTTGACCGCCATGCTCTCTAAATTCTTGATATAGCCTTGCTTCTGCTGTATTTGGTAATGGTTCACCAGAACGTTCTGCTCGCATAGTCTTCCAGATAGCAGCCATTGCAGGCTTAATTCCACCAGCAATTTTAGCTTGCTCACCTTTCAGTTCAGTGCTGGATAAGTTAGCCATTGCAGAACTAAAGTCACGCATAAAGTTCAAACCGCCGAACACTGGATTCCATTGGGTATTGACTTTAGCCATCCACTGGGTAGCTTTACCAATTTGCTTACCAACCAAGCCAATGGTTGGAGTATCCATGTTATGAAAGGCTTTAACCATATTGGCAGATAAAGGATTATCTTTATTAAAGAAGATAAAGCTATCTTCTCCATTCAGACGAATAGGTAATACGTTGTCTTTATAGCGCTCTAATGGATTTGTTTTATAAACAACACGGTCAAGTCCAGTAGCTGGATCTGGCTCAATAACACGAGTCTTACGCTCTTGCATCATTCCAACGATGTCTTTACCATCTAATCCCATAGCATCTAGCTCACGGGCGAGCAATTCAGGATTCTTGATAGCTTTTGGACTAACAGGCAACCATACTTCTGGATTCGGAGCTTTAATAGCTAAGCCATAGAGAGCATGATCAACTTCCATTTTCTCTGCAATTTCAATAGCTTTCTCACGTTGACCGATAATGCTATTTGCAATATCAGCAACCTCACGTTCAGAACCCATGGCACGTTTAGAAAAGCTACCGCTTACGCCCATGCCACGCTTACTAAGCGTTGACATCTTATTGGCTTCCATTTCACGGAACATAGGAGCGTAATGTTTATATGTACGATTCCAAGCGTCAATAGTTTCTTGATCGTCATGTCCAGACTCAACTAACAGCTTCTGAGTTCCTTCTACAATCTTATCCATGTCCTTAGCAACATTGTCTAAGTCAGCCTTCTTCTTGGGATCTAAGTTATCAAAGTATTTGCGGGCTTCATCAGTATGAATTCCAGAAGCCCGGTCTTTCAATTTATAGGGAATAACAGAACCATCATCAGTTACGATATCTGGATTAATCTTATTCATTTGCTTGTTATATTCTTCTGCATGACGATTGTATAGATAATCATGCAGCTCATCATTAGTTACTTTAAGATTAACCATCTTCTTAACTAATGGATCAATTTCAGATTCTAAAAATACTCTAGAACGGTTAGCAACTTTACTATGGAATAAACCTTCTTTTTGATAAGGATTATATCGTTCTTCAATATCGCCAATCTGTTTCTTAATTGCCTCTACAGTACGCTTTAGATCAACATGCTTGTTTTGAAATAGACGTGTGAATTCAGTAAACTTAGTTACAGGAGGGGCTTCCCAAGTTGCTCCAACATTTTCACCGACTACGTTTTTTGCGGTAACTGGCTTTTTTGCCATTTCAAAT
>CAIRZD010000006.1 GCA_903882965.1 uncultured Bacteroidota bacterium | reverse complement strand
TCTGTATGTTATAACGTGGATCAGTAGTATCAGTGATCGTACTGTATGCCTTGCTACCCTGCCACCATGCGGTTTCCATAGTCTCGAATACGCGGCCGGCCATCATATACATAGCATAGCTCTCAAACGTAGGGGGCAACTTGCGTTTCAGTAATTCTCTCGACAGGTTCTGGCTCTCCCAGTGCGCTTCAAGATCGCGCGGGTTGAACTCTGTATAGAACATCGCATCATTTGGCGTAAGCATTTTTTTGTTTACCGTCCATGTGCCGTTCTGCGTAGTTGGTTTAGCCTCCCTTGGCTGCAACCCGCCCGAGAAATCAATATTACCAATATTGAAGCTGGGCTCCTTAATATTGTCTATCACGTTTACCACACGTTTCTTAATGGTGTCCATCTCAAAGAGTGCGGGTGTCCAGTAAGCTGAGGCAAATTTACCTATGTACGACTGGTCTGTAATTTGTAGTGCCATGTTAATTTGAAAATTTATGAATTGAAAATTTGTGAATTACTTTATTTACCTTTTTGACTTCTCCACCATTTTATCTTCCCATTCTTCTCTCCATTCGTCCACACTGGTCACGAGTGTTTTCACACCTTCGCGCTGTGCGGCATCAAGCGGCTTTGGGGCTATGATATTCAGTGGCAGCGACTCCAGCAGCGTCTTTGCTTCCGCCACACCCAGTGTGCGGGCAGTGTGTATCCACTTTTCTTTTGTCTCCGCTTTTATGCGGCCCACATTTACAAAAGCTTCTACCATGTTGCAGCAGTCATCCTCGTTGCGGGCTTTTTCTGCGGCGTCGTTGGCTTTTTTCAGCGCATCATATTTTTCTTTCAGCGCGGCCATTTCGGCTTCATGGCGTTTGTTAAGTGCTGCCAATTCAGTTTCGTATTCGTTCAGTTTGTCCTCATTTTCTTTCTCCGCATCTTCCATCTCGTTTACGCGACTCTGTAGCTTCCTGATCTCTGCGATGATGGCAGCTTCGCTTGCGTCATCACCCAGGTTAAGTAGATTTGTTACTTGGTTCATTTTATGTTTTTTTACTGGTAAAATGCTGTTTAATATTTCATTTCCTTGTATCCAAAAGCTGTCTGCTGTTGCAGCCATATTGTGTGCTTCCGCTATTACTTCTACGCCGTTGCTTTCTCTTACTATATCGCAAAATCCGTTTTTAAAAGCCTCGTCTGCCGTCATATAAGTGGTGGCCTTCATCAGCTTCACCACATCATTATTCTTTTTACCGGTTCTGGCGGCAAGCATCGTAGCTATTGATTTTGTATATTCTTTCTGCCCTGCTTCATCGCCATGCGGGTTGTGCATCATTACTATGGAGTAGTCCATCATTATGCGCTCATGGCAGGCTTCAAATATCCACCCCGCCGTGCTTGCAGCAATCCCTATGTTCAGGCCCGTAACATGCAGTTTTGAATTTCTTATTGTGCCGTATATGCTCCACCCATCGCTTACCATACCACCCGGGCTATTTATCCAGATTTCCACACCTTCTTTTCCCAGCCGTTCCAGCTCCAGTAGCTCACGTTGCAACTGCTCACCCATTACCCCATCCTCCATTTCACCCCTGGCATTTGTTATCCTGCCAATGTGCTTGTTGATAAGAATTACCGGCTTCGCTTCGTTCGGATCAATTGTGTATATGAATTTCACGATATAAAATTCACACAATCCCACGCAGCACCTCAAAAAGTGTATACACCTTTTATAAAAAATATTTTCTGAAAGGAAAAGAATTGCATTGCCCAAACAGCCTGCATCTATCGCCGGCAGTGGCTATGGCACACTTGTGCAACATCACAGCTGTGAGCTGTGTATAGCATAAAAAAGCCTCCGAAGTGGAGGCTCTTTTTATGTACCCTGGACAGTATTTCCATATTGTGGATATAGATGCAGAATTATATGCCTATCCGTTCGCGTTAAATTAATTTCATATCTTTATATTATGAACCTTAACCCGGTTATAAAAAATATATTCTTTATCATCACCTGCCCATTGGTAATTGCGGCATGTACTAAAAGTACATCTGTCACCGGCAGTACGAGCATCACCTACTCCGCTAACCAGCACCAGGATACATTTACAGTTGTAGATAATGGGGTTACTTTTTCTGCTAATTCAACTTTCGCCAACATCGGTGAATGTGTTATAGAAAAATCACCAAGTGGTTCTTTATTTTCAATACGGACATTTCAAACTACTTCTTTTCCATTTGGGATATCATTACATAATATTCCCGGTCCGCTTGATGGTGCCGGCATTTTCAAACAAGCACTTGCAGACAGCCCCGGCCTTGTTAGCAGCACCAGTACGGTTGTCGAGGTTATTAACGATAGTGTGCAGATAAACTACTTTGTAGACAGTGCAATCATCAATATCTCCTATGCAAGCGTAAATACAATAATAGGCAGTTATACACTATGGATGAATGTGGCTTATGATACTACCCGTAAAACATTGACCGGGATCATTAAACTCTATACTGCGGATATTGAATAGCAACAGAAGAATAGATAATTTATAATCTGTAAAAAATATGAAAAAAATACTCCTTATCCTTATCTGCTCCATCATGTTAGCAGCTTGCAATAAGAACCCGTCCGACAATATTACCGTAACTATCACTTCTACAAAACCTATAGATACATTTACGGTTATAGATAATGGAATAACTTACATAGATACCCAGAGTGTTATTCATGGTGCCGGTGCGAATATTGTATTTCAGAAAACGAGCTCAGGCGCCATTTTTTTAATGCAGACATCTCCCAATACCCGTTTTCCCATACTTGTCCAGATTGAAAGTGTCCCAGGCCCGCTCAATGGTATAGGCGTATTTAAGCTTTCGCCTATAGACAGTTCACTTACAAACCAGAACGCGTATATCGAAACATACAATGGCGGCGAGGCATATACAGTAGATTCTGTTATCATAAATCTTACCACTTTCTCCTCAGCATCCGTAACAGGCAGTTACCAAATATGGCTCAGCAATATAGCCGGCAGCAAAACGGTTACGGGCACCATCAAGTGCTTTCATCCGATAATAGAATTGTAACATACCATACAAATCAGGCTATCTGTCTAATCTAACACCCTTTTAATACTATACCCCAAAATTCACTTATTCGGGTAGTCACCACTCGGCACATCATCCACAAACACGCCTTCGTAGATCAGTTTTCCTTTTACGTCATAGCATTTACCTTGTCCGTTCTTCACATCATTATACCAATTGCCTTTGTATGTTTTACAATAAATACAATTGCTCACATTACCGGTGCTTGTACTGGCAGTAGTAAATTCACCATAGCCACTTTTTTTACCCTCCAGCCATTCACCCACATATTCATTGCCGTTCGCCCAGTAATAAGTACCCTGCCCGTTCTTTTCATCACTCGTATAAGCACCTTCATACCTGTCTCCGTTTATCCAGTAAAAAGTACCAGTGCCATCTTTTTTATCATTCACATAATTACCTTCATATCTGTCACCGGTTGCCCAGTAATAAATACCACGTCCATTCTTTTTACCATCCTTCCACTCGCCGGTGTATCTATCCCTGTTTACTGAGGTAAATGTGCCGCTTCCATTCGCTGCATCACGCTCCCAGTCGCCATTATACTTATCCCCATTCTGGTAGGTATATTTGCCATGCCCGCTTTTCATATCATTTATCCAATCTCCTTCATACTTCTCACCGCTGGCATAATAGCATATGCCGCTGCGATCTCTTTTCCTGTTATTAATACCACCTTCATACCTGTCGCCGTTTGCATAATAGTACGTGCCCGTAGCGCTCATTTGCCCATCCGTCCAGGCAGCTGTATATTTATCACCGTTGGGATAATAGTAAGTGCCACGCCCTGTTTTTATATTATTTACCCAATTCCCTTCAAACCTCTTCCCATCGGGGTAGTAATAAATTCCCTTCCCGTTTTGCATGCCATTGAGCCATCCCCCTTCATATCTATGCCCATCCTCTTCATAAAATGTACCCATGCCATTTCTTTTTCCATCTTTATAACCCCCTTCATATTTATCACCGTTTGTATAGTAGTAAGTTGCCTGCCCTGTGCGTTTTCCATCTACCCAATCGCCATCATATTTATTGCCATTTGCAAAGGTCATAATGCCCTTGCCGTTGGGTTTATCATTAAGCCATGCACCATCATATTTGTCCCCATTAGCATAGTAGAATGTACCGCGGCCATTTCTTTTCCCATCTTTAAGATCACCTTCATATTTGCTGCTGTCATTCCCAATCATAGAAGTGCCGCCGGCAGATTGTTTAATCAAATTATTAGTAGTTGCATGGGCCGGTATCGTTACTACCACCTGGGTGGTATTTTTTACTTTGATGATCCTTTTGGTAGTTACATTGCCAACAGTTGTAGTAAGTACATGTTCACCAAAATCAGCTTTAATCTTTTTCACACTATTAGCAGTAAATGCACCCATACTTTCCCCATCAAACACCACCACACAATCTGTATCAGCAGATAATAACAAAGTACCTTGCTGCACAGTTTGCGCATAATCAGTATAGCCAAATGCCATACTGAAAAACAGAAAGAGAAGAAATGCTGGATGCTTAATATTGCAATTCACGGAAAATGATTTACCTGGTTAAACTAACAAACAACTTATTTACCGGCAATACTGGTCTATTATTTCATCCGCATGTTT
This sequence comes from uncultured Bacteroidota bacterium, assembly GCA_903882965.1. Classification (GTDB taxonomy): domain Bacteria; phylum Bacteroidota; class Bacteroidia; order Chitinophagales; family Chitinophagaceae; genus Nemorincola. The sequence goes on along the minus strand of CAIRZD010000006.1, from coordinate 1,556 downwards.
ATATCCCAACTCCTTGCCTTTATTCAGGTCTTCACAACCACTTACTTTTTGCCCTATTGAAATTTTTGCTACACCCATATTTATATAAGCCTTTGCATTACCCGGATCCAGCTCTATAGCTTTATTACAATCAGCAATTTGCCCCGCATAGTCTTTACATAAAGCTTTTGATTTCCCCCGCCAGATATATGCATCCGTATATTTCGGGTTTATTTCCAGCGCCCTGTTGTAATCTGCGATTGCCCCCTGGCAATCAGGTAAATAATATTCATCAAAGCCTCTGTTATAATAGGCTATAGCATCGTTTGAATTAGCCTCTATCGTTTTAGTGAAATCAGCAAGTGAGCCTCTGTAATCATGTAAATCAAACCTTAAATGCCCCCTGCTATTATATGCCTGCGTATCTTTGGGATCATATTCTATTGCTTTATTAAAATCGGCATTTGCAGCCCTGTAGTCCTGTAGGTCGTATTTTACATATCCCCTGCTATAATAAGCTTTAGCATATTTAGGATCTATTTCAATTGCCTTATTAAAATCACCGATACTTCCCCTGTAATCTTTCATTTGATATTTTGCAAAGCCTCTTTTCAAATACGCTGTAGTATATTTTGGATCTATTTCAATCGCCTTGTTATAATCCATTATCGCACCCTGGTAATTTTTGATACTATCTTTCGCAACCCCACTCTGGAAGTATTCAATAGCTTTGCTTTTATCTTTACCCAAATTGCAGGCCGTAAATACTCCCAGACAAACACATAGTAATACCAACGTCTTTTTCATCAGGTAGTTTTTTGATAAACGTACAAAATCTTTACTAATAATAGTCTCAATCAGGTAAACATAAATAACGGAAAAGCCCGTAGACAAGAATATCCACGGGCACTCACACAATGAAAAAAAAAGCCAAATAAATTATCTGGAAACCCCCAACTTCCGTAGCTTATCCCGCACTGCATCAGTAATAAATTTACTGACAGTCATATCAGGATGCTGGTTTACATAATCAATTAATTTAATTTTCACATAAGGAGGAGTATATGCTACTATTCTTTGCAAAAATATTTTTTCCGGCGTCATTGTGATTTATTTGTAAATGTGTATCAATTATACGTCATAACTAACTACAGTTGCCGTCATGTTTGTTCCACTAATATTGCCTAAATAAGTTATTGTAATAATACAATAACTACAACTTGTCGGCCCAATCAAAGAACTTGACTTTACGAAATTAGAACCGGTAGTAGATATTGAAATAACATCAGAGTGAGATATGAACCCCACAATAGTAGCTATAGCGCCTATATTTGCATTAGTAAAATCTAATGTAATTGTATTAGTCGCCAGAGCTGTACCCATTCTAACGTAAGTGTTATTAGCGTTAAATGCTACTGTCAATCCGTTAAGTGTTCCCGTAGAACCATTAAATGCCGCACTTAAATATACAAGTGCATGAACATCAGAAATATCACCACTACCCGACGGGCCACCAGTAATATAAACAGTTCTTATATTATGAACATATCTGGATACGGCATCTGTAAATAATACCG
>CAIRZD010000005.1 GCA_903882965.1 uncultured Bacteroidota bacterium | reverse complement strand
TTTTGAAATGTATTTATACAACAAGTTATAAATTCCAAACCCAAGTAAAACTGCAGCAAGGTATTTTGCAATAAGTATGTATATGTTTATTGTAACTTCCTCAGGCTTTACATTTTCAAGAGTGAAAAAACTTAGGGTTGAATAAAATACTCCTAAAAAAGAAAACTCATCCCCCATTAACTGCTTGAATCCGATTATTGAAAAAACGAAAACAAAAAATATCAGTATAGGAACAATGATTATCCTTATATCCCTTTTATTTTCCATCCTAATATATTTGCTATGTGCACTTATAACTAATTATATCCCTAACATAAAAATGACAAGATAATAAAAAAATCAGCATTCGCTATGATTCACGTCAATTATAAAACAGTTTGTTTTAAATGAATGGTTATTACATAATTTTATATGAAATTTGTATCGTATTTGAAAATACAACTGATGTAGACTACTTTGCAAAAATAAAATTTTACAGAACATGGAACTTAGAAATTTTCATATAGACGTGCCTGGGAAAGGAACGATAGATGTGGACTTCGCCTTGCATTTTAATAATAATTCTGTTGCTATTAGTGAGATAAAACTCCATTCCGATTTTGATAGTGGCCTACCCCATCGTCCACAATTAGTGTTACATGATAATGCATGGCAACTCCACGTGCAGCAACCGGTAATGAAAGACAATGAAGTGATCATTGTTGATGAGTATCTAAATGACGATCTGAGTAACGAAATAGTAAAAAGACTATTACAAATCAGGGATGACGCCAAAGTACTATGATCCATCTTCGCACTTCATATCCTAATGCAAAAATTAATAATGCCTTATTCTATGGCTTTCTGATAATAATATTTTCCTTATTTTAATTGGGGAAAACATGTTATCAAAAAAAAAACCGTGTACTTTTTAAAAGTGTTAATTTTACTGCATCTGATTTCCATATTACTGTGGTAATGTGGTATATTTTTAGTACATACTTAAATTAAGTTAATGGGTTTAAAATATATTGCATTCTTTATGTGTATGTTCCTTGTTAATGTTTCTATGGCACAGGAATCAATGCAAGAATCTATAATTCCCAGCATCTCGGACTCATATATAGACAAATTAGTTGCATCCGCAAAAATGCACTATCCAAAAGCCAAAACCTTTGAAGACAGGGTAAATATTGCACACTATAATGTACAAAAAGCTAAACTGGATTGGTTTAATGTTTTGACATTTAACTATGTCTACACACCAGCAAACACCTCTGGCTCAGTTACCACTACCACAGGCCTATCTTATGCAGCTGGTGCACAGTTTGGAGTAGGTACAAGCATCGGAAATATTTTGCAAAAACCCGGCCTTGTAAGGGTTGCAAAGGAAGAATACGATATCGCAAAAATGAATCAGGAAGAATATGCATTAAATATTACAACTATTGTAAAACAAAGATATTACTTGTATGTACAGCAATTATCTGCGCTCAACTGGAAAACGAAAAGTATGGAAAGTGCAGATAGGATCAGTAAAGAATCAAAATACAAATTTGAAAAGGGAGAAGTTACATTCGATACCTACAATTCTACTTATATAGCTTATTCAAATAGCGTACAAACAAAGATGGATGCGGAAGTAGCATATTTAATAGCCAAAAGTAACCTGGAAGAGATAATTGGAGTAAAACTTGAAGAAATAAAATAATGGAGGTAACCAAGTATTTAAACATTCTCAAGAAGCATAAGTATGGGATCATCTCTATTCCTATACTGGTAATGATACTCACTTTTTTTTTAGTTCGGAAACTACCTGACACTTATTCCTCAAGGGCCCGGCTATCAGCAGGTATTACTGAAAAATCACAGCAACTACTCCAAAACGCCAATGATCTTGGAGAATTAAAGATCAATCAGAATTTCAGCAACCTGATACAAACTATGCAATTAAAGATTGTATTAGATGAAGTTTCTTACCAGCTTATTTTACACGATCTCACTTCAAACGAACCATTTAAAGAACCAAGTAAACTTTTGGGATATGTCAATGCAAACCCAAGTGCAAAAGCCCATGCAATAGATGTATTTTCCAAATTTTACCAACAAAGGCAAGGGCTCTCCTTATTTGAAAAAGACCAAAAAGGTCTTAACGATCTTCTTGCGTCTATGGGTTATGATTATGAATCACTAAAGAAAAAAATAAATATTCATCGCGTAGAGAATAGTGATTTCATTGATGTTGATTATGAATCCGAAAAGGCCCTTTTATCAGCATTTGTTGTCAATACTTTTACCAAAGAATTTATAAGCTACTATGGCTTTTTTACACAAGAAAACGAGCGCAAATCCATTGACTACCTAGCAGAGGTGATGACGCTAAAAAAAGACTCGTTAAACCGGGAAATGGAAGCACTGAAAAATTACAAAATAGAAAAGAGAGTATTAAACCTTAACGACCAGGCCAAAATATTATATGGGGAAATAGCAGATTTCGAAACGCAGCTTGGAATTGCGCAAAAAGAAGTAGATGCAAATACCGGGGCAATAAGTGAAATTGATTCTAAATTTACCGACAATGAAAAACAATACAAAACAAGCAGAGAGTCGCAGATCAACAAAGAAATACTTGCTGACCAGGAACTTCTTAATTCACTCAATGACAAGTATATAAAAAGCAATTTTGATGAAAATATAAAATTGAAAATCAATTCACTCAAAAACTCCCTTAACCAGAAGATCAACCAGTCTGCTGATAAAGATATAGCCAACCCTCTTTCTGCAAAAAACGACCTCATAAATGAAAAACTAAGGCTGGAGATAGAACTGGGATTAGCAAAAAGCAGTATTAACTCTCTAAAGGAAGTGATCGAAGCCCTTAATAAAAGGCTTGATGAAATGGTACCAAACGAAGCGGTGATACAGGCTTACGAAAGCGCCATAGATGTTGATAGTAAGGAATATATAGAGTTATTGAAAAAATACAATCAATCAAATATCGATTATAACAATTCTGTTCAGATAAAGGTTATTGAAGCTGCGTTACCGGGAGCTAAAGGGTCTTCTAAAAAATTGGTTTTGGTTATAATGAGTGGTGCAGTATCTGCCATCCTTTACCTTTTTATCCTTTTCATACTTTATTACTTAGACAACTCAATAAAAATACCTAACGATCTGGATGTTAAAACAAATACGCCGGTACTTGGGTATTTAACAGTTGTAAAAAGCTCATTTCTCGATATTCAGAAACTATGGAATATTGACCCCATGAATAATGAGTTTAAAAAACTGATACGCTCTACCAAAATAGACCTTCAAAAAATTACACGTAAAAAATCAATAAACTTATCCAACATTGCATTTAAAAAATTGCTGCGGTCAACCCGCTTTGAAATTAATATGGCGATGATGGGATCACGCAATCTTGTAATTACCAGCCTGATGAGGGGAGAAGGCAAAACACTGCTTTCTTTAAGCCTGGTAAGTGCATACCAAATGATGAATAAAAAAGTCTTACTCATTGATGGCAATTTCCTTAACCCCGGCATCACTGCAATCACTCACCCAAAATACTACATCGAAGATTACCTTACAGGCAATACCTCGCTCAACGATCTGATGGATGCAGGCAATATTACTGTCTTGGGAAATAAAGGAAATGACATTTCTTTATTTGAAATAAACAACCCTTATGAAGTAGAGCAAAAACTACTTGAACTAAAAGACATTTTCGATTTCATTATCATTGAAGCATCTGCCCTTAATACACTCAACCAATCCAAAGAATGGATAGTAGTGGGAGATCGTGTCTTGTGTATGTTTGAAGCAAATACAAGTATTACTTTTGAAAAGAAAGGCCAGATAGAATATCTAAAATCATTAGAAGGGAAATTTATTGGGTGGGTACTCAATAAAGTGGATGAAAATGATAATTATAAAAAAAGCAAAACATAGTTAGTACAATTATCAAACTAACTTCTTTGTAAAACAGGAACAGCAATGATCGCAAAAATTCTTAACGATGTTTGGATTTTTATTCAGATCATAATAGGATATAATTTAGTTGTTCCTGTTATCCTTTTTCTTATTTATGCTATTAAGGGGAAAATAAATATCCCACCTACTGCAAAAAAAAACACATCATATGACTATGCTATTATAGTCACAGCCTATGAGCAAACAGATTCATTACCGGCGGTGGTCGATTCAATTCTAAACATTAACTACGACAAATACACTATATATATTGTTGCCGACAAATGTGATGTATCCGGCCTGAATTTCTCTGATACACGAGTAGTTGTACTACGTCCACCCGAGACACTAGCCAGCAATACCCGGTCACATTTTTATGCTATCCGGAACTTTAACAGGGAGCATGATATCCTTACCATCATTGATTCTGATAATCTGGTCGACCCTGAATACCTAAATGAACTGAACAAATATTTTGATGCTGGCTATGCAGCCGTTCAGGGGATCAGGAAAGCCAAAAACCTGGATACCACGTTCGCATGCCTTGATGCTTCTCGGGATATTTATTATCACTTCTATGATGGCGAAGTGCTATTCAATGTCGGCTCATCAGCGACGCTGGCGGGATCCGGTATGGCTTTCAAAACAAGTCTCTACCGCGAATGCCTCGAACACCAGGATATAACAGGTGCAGGATTTGACAAAGTGCTGCAAATGGAGATCGTCAGTCGGGGATATAGAATCGCGTTTAGTGATCAGGCCGTTGTTTATGACGAAAAAACAACCAAATCAGATCAACTGGTTAAACAACGTGCTCGCTGGATTAATACATGGTTTAGATATTTTGGCTTTGGCTTTTCTCTTATCGGCACAGGCATATTAAAAGTCAGTTTCAACCGGTTTTTATTTGGTATTACCTTATTACGCCCGCCTTTATTTATTTTTTTGATACTATCATTTTTTTTCCTCTTTATCAATATTTGGATCAGTAAGATAGCGTTCCTGATCTGGCTAATTGCCTTTGGATTCTTTATCGCCGGTTTTTTAATTGCTATTGTACACGCACGACCTGATAAACGAATCGTTCGCTCTTTACTCAGTATTCCCTTGTTCGTTTTTTACCAGGTACTATCTTTGATGCACATTAGAAAAGCCAATAAGCTATCGGTTGCAACAAATCATTTTAGCGACAAAACAATTAACGACTTGAAAAAATGATCTATGAAAAGACCTCCGACCTCCGAAGAGCTGATTGTTAAACAGGAAAAAACAGACAAAATAACCAGGAAGGTTGCCATTGCACTTGTTTTTGCAGCTGTATTTTATTTTTTTATTAAGTTGTTGTTTTTATAATGGGCAGAGAGTTCATCGTTCCAGGTTTGCCAATCGCAGACACCAAACAACCAGGCATCAAAGACTGGTTGAGGGACTTTTTTTTAATAAAAAAAATGAACACTCCGCTAGGATATCTCATACTGCTGTCACTTTGTGTAGCTATCGGTATAGGTATCGCAACTTCAGGAATAATAGTTGGCGCCATTGTACTTGCAGTAGTGATCGGCATACCGGCATTGTATTCACTAATAGTATACCCAAGAATAGGTATGACCATTTTCCTTACGTTCGCATACCTTATTATGGGAATTATAAGGATGGGAATTATAAACTTTCCGCTTGGCACACTTATGGATAGTATGGAAGGCTTGTTTATCCTAAATCTATTTATACAGCAGAAACGTAACCCAGACTGGAAAATATTTAAAACGCCGATCAGTGTCATTATAATAATATGGATCATTTATAATTTACTGGAAGTAGCCAATCCATCTGCCGCATCGAGAGTTGCATGGGTTTTCACTGTGCGAACAGTTGCACTTGTTATGGTAATGTACTTTGTATTTTTATACAATATCCGCTCCAAAGAATTTATCAGGTTCATATTCAAATTATGGCTTTCGCTTGCTTTCTTCGGTGCGGCATATGCTATAAAGCAACAATATTTCGGGTTTTTCCCATTTGAAGAAGCTTACCTCCATTCTGACCCCAATGTAGCACAGTTATTATTTATAGGAGGTGTTTGGAGAAAATTTTCCATCTTCTCAGATCCTGTTGTGTTCGCATACAGTATGGCCGTGAGCAGTTTACTCTGTATAGGACTTATGACCGGCCCCCTCTCAAAAGGCAAAAAAAGAATACTGTTTTTCCTCATGTGCTTTTACCTCAACAGCATGCTTTATTCTGGCACACGTGGCGCTTTTGTACTCGTACCGGCAGCCATGATATTGTATGCTATTATGAAGTTTAATAAAAAAATATTAGTGCTTGCGTGTGTGGCTGCTGCTTTGCTTGCTGTTCTCATCTTCATCCCTACGTCAAATGGTACCCTCTACCGTTTTCAAAGCGCATTTAAACCTTCGGAAGACGCATCTTATAAGGTTAGAAAAATAAACCAGAAAAGAATACAACCCTTTATTTTATCCCACCCACTGGGTGGGGGGCTCGGCTCAACCGGCGATTGGGGTAAAAAGTTTTCACCCGGTACAATGCTTGCCGCTTTTCCACCTGATAGCGGGTATGTAAGAGTTGCTGTTGAAATGGGTTGGATTGGGCTATTTCTGCTATGCCTGCTGATGTTCACTGCCTTGAAAACCGGCATCAATAGCTATTATAGTATAAAAGATCCGGAATTACGATCCTGGTGCTTTGCGATGGTACTCATCGTATTCGCATTCCATATTGCCAACTTCCCGCAGGAAGCATTGGTGCAATACCCCTCAAATGTATATTTCTATTTGGTACTTGCGCTGATTGGAGTAACCAAACGGCTGGATAATCAACAAAACGGAACAGCCTGATGGAACAAAATGAGATCATTCAAGGCAGGGATATTGTTATCGTAGGCCAGCAACCCTGGGATACTGAGATAGGTAGTAACTGCAAAAATATTGCGCTCGAATTCAGCAAGCATAACCGCGTGCTTTATGTAAATTCACCACTGGATCGCTTCACTCTTCTAAAACATAAGGATGAGCCAAAAGTGCAAAAACGGATGGCAATTGTTAAGGGAAAACAACAGGGCATCGAATTGATACAGGATAACCTATGGAACCTGTATCCCGGCAAAATTGTTGAGTCTATAAACCGTTTGAAGAACAGAGCATTATTCAATTACCTCAATAAGATCAACAATAAACGATTTGCAGACTCAATAAAGAAAGCAACAGAATCGCTGGGGTTCAAAAACTTTATATTATTCAATGATAATGACATATTCAGGTCGTACTACCTGAAAGAAATGCTGCACCCGGATATCAGTATTTACTACTCCCGCGATTATATGCTGGCGGTCGATTACTGGAAATATCATGGCGAAATACTGGAACCAAAGCTCATAGCCAAAAGTGATATTTGCATGGCAAACTCCACATACCTTGCCAATTACTGCAAACAATATAATCCACGCTCCTACTATGTGGGCCAGGGTTGTGAACTCGATATGTTCACCAACCTTAAAGACAACAGCACACCACAAGATGTAACCTCTATACCAAAACCCATTATTGGCTATGTAGGCGCATTACAAAATATCCGGCTGGACATTGACCTGCTTGTTTATATCGCAGCGCAGCGGCCCGATTGGAACATTGTATTGGTAGGGCCTGAAGATGAAGCTTTTAAAAAGAGTGGATTGCATGGCATAAAGAACATTCATTTCCTTGGCTCCAAACAACCATCGGAGCTACCCGCATATATCAATGCATTTGATGTATGCCTGAACCCCCAAATCGTCAACCAGGTAACCATAGGCAACTATCCGCGAAAAATTGATGAATACCTTGCAATGGGCAAACCAGTGGTAGCAACAAAGACAGAGGCTATGAGCATCTTTGCAGATCACACCTACCTTGCTGCCACAAAAGAAGAATACCCTACACTAATAGACAAAGCCCTAAAAGAAGACAACGCACCACTTCAACAAGCAAGAAGAGCATTTGCGTCATCACATACCTGGGAAAATAGTGTGAAAGAAATGTATAAAGCTATAGCAAACTTCAGATAACAAACACTACCGTTACTCAAACGAATTCACCGCATCTTTAAATAATGGTTGCTTCTGATCTTTGTCTGAAATGATGGCTTCACTAATATTTATTTTCCAGTCGATATCCAATTCGGGATCACTGAAGTAGATGCCACCTTCTGCGGATTTATTGTAGTAATTATCGCACTTATAAAACACCTCTGAAGTTTCTGTAAGTACTGCATAACCATGGGCAAAGCCATGTGGAATAAGGAATTGTAATTTGTTTTTTGCCGACAGCTCTATGCCATACCACTGCTTATAGGTCTTGCTACCTTTACGGATGTCGAGCACAACATCCCATATGCTACCTTCCAGCACCCTTATCAGTTTTGCCTGTGGTGTAGGATGGTTTTGATAATGTAACCCGCGAAGTACGTTCTTTACAGAACGTGCCTGATTGTCCTGCACAAAGGGGGTATGATATGCCGCATGGGTCTCTATCTGGTGCTTGTTATAGCTTTCAAAGAAATAACCCCGCTCATCCATATGAACCTTGGGTTCGAGTATCAGCAAGCCTTCAAAAGGAGTGGTTATAACGTTCATTTTTTATATTTTATCCTATTATCTCCAACAGGCCATTAGTAATAAAAGATAGTTCTTCAGTGGTAAGTTCGGTGTGCATGGGCAGGGATATAACGCAGTCCTGGAGCATATCTGTGACCGGCAAATAAGTATTGGCTACGCCGTAATCCTTAAGCATATTCTGCTTATGACATGGCACAGGGTAATAGATCATGCTAGGGATATGCTTTTCTGCAAGGCGTTTATTTACCTCGTCCCTGTTGATATTTTTGAGTTGTAATGTGTATTGATGGAATACATGGTGCGAGTATGGTGCGCGGAATGGGGTAACTATTCCGGCATGGCCTTTAAATGCAGCATCGTAGTAGTCTGCGGCAGTACGGCGTGCATTGCAGTACTCATCGAGGTGGCGGAGCTTGATGCGGAGGATGGCGGCCTGTATGGTATCGAGGCGGCTATTGCAACCTACCATTTCGTGGTAATACCTGGTCTTCTGGCCATGATTGGCGATCATCTTCAGTTGCTCTGCGAGTGCATCGTCACTGGTGAAGATGGCACCGCCATCGCCATAACCACCAAGGTTCTTGGAAGGGAAGAACGATGTGCAGCCAATGATGCCCATTGCACCGGTCTTCTTAGTAGTGCCGTCTGAGAAGGTGTATGAACTGCCTATGGCTTGTGCATTGTCTTCTATCAGGGGTATGTTGTGCTCTTTGGCAAGTGCTATTAGCGGCTCCATGTTGGCGCTCTGCCCGTACAGGTGGACGGGTATGATGGCTTTGGTCTTTGAAGTGATGGCCTTCTTCACGCTGTCGATGTTCATGGTGAAGGTATCGGGATCAACATCAACGAAGACGGGCTTGAGGCGCAGCAGGGCTACAACCTCTACCGTAGCTATGTAAGTATAGGATGCGGTGATCACCTCATCGCCGGGCTGCAGGCCGAGGGCCATGAGCGATATCTGGAGGGCATCGGTGCCATTGGCGCAGGGGATGACGTGCTTGACACCGAGGTAGGTGGCGAGCTCTGTAGCAAAATGGTTTACGTCAGGGCCATTGATAAAAGCGGTGCTTTCTACCACGTTCATGATGGCGGCATCAATTTCCGGTTTTATTTTATGGTACTGGCGTTTCAGGTCGACCATCTGAAGGTTCTGCATAATGTGTTTTTTAACGGGTGCAAATGTACGTATATAATGGCTGAATTGTTGTTGATCTGGTGTTGAATTGTTTATACTGCCGGGCGGCGGGAATTTATGGTCGTTCCCACTTCAAAAAAATAGGTGTATACACTATTTGGCAGGATTATGCAAAAAGTGTTATTGCGGGGTTTTCCGGCATCTTTCAACAGAGTGGGTTTTGTAGTTGAGAAAATTGTATAAAATGGTAAAAAAAGGATGGGCAAACCGGATAAATGAGCAGAATTTATCAACTATGATTGTCCAGGTTGGGGAAAAAAGAGGTTAAAAATGTCTCAAAAATATCACAGGAATGTCACGACCTCTGTACCTCTCCCCGACCCTCTCCCCATCGACATGCTCAGGGTAAACTACAGAGAGGGTGAGGCCGAATGAGTGTTGCGGAAAAGGGGCATAAGTCTGGAAATCGCAAGTCAAAAAGACATGCGATTTCCAATACAAGAGGCAAACAGTTGCGTCAATGAGAGAGAGATGAAAACTGTACGTGCCGTTATACTTTGGCGAATATTGCCAGTAAAAACACTGCTACAATAGCGATACCAATAAGGGCAGGTATGAGTACCGGTTTGGGGGTATACTTAACGTCTTTGCCGATGTACTTGTTCCACAGCAGATTTCTGAGTATGAATGCGCCGCCAATATTAGCTGCAATACTTAGCCCTGAATTGCTGTTTGGGATCATTCAGTACCCATATTTCCAAGCCGGTATATAAAAAGCCAAATAGGAGCACTTGCGGGATGCCCTTTTTGCTTTCTGTGTTTTTTATGTTGATGGCCATTAATACTGCGCCGAATATGGTGCTGAACAAAAAAGAGAAAGCATAGATGGCCTTTACGGAATAGTATTTGGGAAGGGGCGTAAGGTCGTCGAAAATGCTGGTCTCTTCGTTACTATCAGCGGCGAGGGTTATTTCGTTGATTTGTTCCATATGTATCTTTATAGGAACAATGATAGTGTTTTATTTTATTGTGCCATAATTTGGCTGTAGCCGCTTTCCAAGTCAAAGGTAGAAAGTAGTGGATGATGAGTGGTGCGCAAAACATCGTAGGGTATCTTGATTGCCTCCAAGTTCGGCGAAAAGGGGAGAATTATTACTCATTTTACTTAGACCTTCTTCTCTTTACTTTTCTTTGCTTCGCCCAAAAAAAGCACCATCATGTGCTGGACTTCATAGTTTCTATCATCAAAATAACCTGGCAGATAAGGTCATTTTCAATGCACACCAAATGAGAAGCCAGCGGCGAGGATGAGGCCGCCAGGAGCCCAGAATGCCAAGTTACTATGGGTGTTGGCGGTAATGGGATAGCCTGTGAGCTGTGTGATCTTATCGCCACCTGTGAGCGGTACAGACCATCCCAACTCCATAAAGAACCTATTATATTTCTTGCCGAGGGTCCAATACCTGTAGGCGGCAAATAAGATATTGGTTTGCGGGTTTTTATTATACTCTATGGGCTCATTAGCGCCATAAATCGTTTGCAATGTGTGTTTGTCGTCATACAAGCCGGTGCAATAGGTTAATCCTGTACCGAATGCAAAGCCCCGCTGGTAGGGCCTCAAATAGTATTTGACCCCGGCATATACTTTTGAATTCCAGGTACTGGCACCCACCCCGCCATCTATAACAACATTACGACTAACGGGAACATCGAAACTGAAACCGAGCAAACCGGTGTTGTTATTGATACCTGTGCTTGTGGTGATGTAAACTGCGGGACTGAGCAGCAGTTGCACTGCCGGCTCTACCTGCCTTGTATCATTTCCGGATGGAGTGGCCTTGTCCTGAGCGGATACATTCAGTGTGATCATTGCAATCAATATGGTGAATATTATCTTTTTCATTTCCGCGGTTTATTATTGTTCCAATGTTTCGGTCAAAAATATGTTTTTTATTTTGGCTGTAAAATACTGAACACTGATTTCCGCTAAATCGGGGAAAGCGGAGGCATTGGGATTAATATATTTAGCTATTGCACATTGAATGCCCCTTCGACTATCGCTCAGGGCTGGCTCCAGAGACGGGGTTTTATTATCACTTCCGGATGCCCTTCGGAACATCCGGAAGAACCCGAAGGATGCTCCACGAGGTTTGGAACGCCACGGATGCCGCTGTTGCAGCATTAGAAGAGGATTGCAAATCCCGACCAGCGGGGATTAATTGTTTGGCAATAAGAAAGAATAGTTGCTATCTTTAATGAATATCATACATAGCCATATGAATAAGAATTACGTACAATCAGCTATATTGATTGTGTTATGTTGCTTTTTGTTTACAGCCAAAAACACAAGTGCACAGGTATGGGAATGGGAAAAAGCGATAGGTGGAAATGGTACTGCTCAAGCAAATTCAATTATAACCAATTATTCAGGGTATGTTTATGTTGTCGGATTTTACTCAGATACTTCAATTACGTTTGGAACAACGACCCTAACAAATGCCGGTAATGAGGATGTATTTATAGTAAAATATAATTCCTCAGGTAATGTAGTGTGGGCAAAAGGAGTTGGAGGGGTAGGCAATGAAAATGCAAAATATGTTACGACAGACCATTTTGGGAATGTTTATGTTGCAGGTTATTTTACTAGCCCTAGTTTGACTTTTGGGACTTCTACAATTATTAATACAGGTCCATGTAACGCTTTCTTAGTAAAATATAATTCCTTTGGGACAGTCCTTTGGGCAAAAAGCTCCGAAGGAAATGGTGAAGTTCAAATAGTCTCTATTAGTACCGATTCTTTTGGAAATATTTATGAAACTGGAAATTTCCTTTTGGATTCAACTGCCTTTGATACTGATACGCTTACGAACCCAGGAACGTTTTTAGTAAAGTACGATTCTTCTGGTAATGTAAGTTGGGCGGAGCGTATAGGTACAGGCAACGCAAAATCAAGTTCCATCACAAATGATGCATATGGCAATGTATATGTTTCCGGATCATTCAATGATTCTTTTGTAATTTTTGGAACTACAACATTAATCAATGACAGTTCAAGTACATCTGATATGTTTGTTGTGAAATATAATTCATCAGGCAACCTAATTTGGGCAAAGAGAGCTGGGGGAAAAGGGAACGATGCAATAAGTTCTATTTCTGTTGATGGCTCTGGATATATATATGTGGCTGGTTTTTTTGCAGATCCAACTATTGTCATTGGTACTGATACTCTTACTAATTCAGGTTTTATATGGAATGCCGATATTCTTTTAATTAAGTATGATTCTTCTGGTACTTCTCTATGGGCAAAAAGCACGGGAGAACAATATAATGATGTGCCGACTGGGATTTTTATAGATGATTCCAGCAATGTTTATTTAACAGGTTGGTTTGATAGCCCTGATTTGAATTTTGGCACAAGCCTTCTGATTAATTCAAGTTTGTATGAAGATGTATTTGTACTAAAGTACGACTCATCTGGCTCTGCTCTTTGGGCTAAAGGTGCAGGGGGACAATATAATGATGTTGCCAATTCCATTGCCAGTGATCGATTAGGGAATATCTACATTACAGGTTATTTCAATAGCCAAACGATGGAATTCGGTACTGACACAATTATTAATTCAGTATCCTATTGTGATGTGTTTATAGCAAAAATCAACTCTTCTACTTTACTAAATTCGCCGTTAATTTCAACAACCCCACAACTAATTTCACTATTCCCAAACCCTGCTATCGATCAACTTACTGTGAGATCAGCTAACCAACCTATCAACGAAATAACGATTTACAATCTTTTTGGTCAAATAATATATCGTAGCAGCTATATAGAACTCACACAGGTACAGGTAAATGTTGCAGACCTACCCACAGGTGTGTATCTGATAAAGGTCAATGGCAGTGAAATGAGGAAATTTGTGAAGCAATAGCCTGTCCATAAATGTCCTAATATTTGATATTCCACCAGCTTATTAGAACCAGCAAAAAGAATATTTTATCTTTGAAGCAACCCGCAGCTATTAATGAAAGAGAGAAGAAAAATAAGTTCCGCATTACCGGTAATATTATTGCTTGCCCTATTGAGCACAAAAGGAATTGCAAGGCCGGATACCACGTCAAAGACGGTTTCTGATCTGTGGGTGAAAAGTGAAACGGAAAAAACGATAAATATAGCAGCGCAGAAAGGGAAGGTGGTATTTATAAATTTCTGGGCGCTATCGTGCGTGCCTTGTAAGGAGGAAATGCTGACGATAAACAAACTGCATGAGCGCTTCAAAGCGGATACGAATGTACTGATAGTACCAATAGACCTGGATAATACATTAGCACAGTCGACAAAATATATGCGGGAGCAGGGGTTTGGCCTTATCGTTTATACTGCGGCGGGTGTGGTGCCAAAGGAGTTGTTTCGTGGTGAACTGCCTACAACCGTGGTGATTGATAAGCATGGGAAAATAGTGTTTTTTAAGGAAGGGAAAGGGGATTATGGGAGTAAGGAGTTTATTCTGAACGTTGATTTGATGTCTGAACCTTGATTCTCTTGATTAAAGGATTAATATGACTGTTGTGTGTGTGTTGTGTACTGTGTGTTATGTGTTGAAAGAGGTGCACAATTTGTTCGGAAAGTTATTTCATATATCTTTGATGACAACAAAAAAATAATGTGAATGAAAAATATTTTGATTGTAACTGTTTCTGTGCTGATAGGATTGGCTGTGGTTACGGGTTGCCAGAAAAGCGCCAGTACGACCAACTATTCGATGGATGCGATAATAGCCGGAAAGCCAACGATCTTTAATAATTGCTTTGTAAGTGCGGGCTATAATTCCATAACGGGGAGTGCAAGTAATTATGTGATCGAAGGGCTAAGCAATTCATCAAACTTTCCTTACATCATGCTCTCTGTGCCTGCAATAAAAGATACCACCTATTATATAAGCGGTACTACAGTTTCAAATTATGCAAAGTATTTTGTGGATACTGTGACGACCAAGTATGCAGCATCGGGGATCGTGGTGATCGCTTCTGTTTCGCCATATGTAATAGGCTCTTATAGCTTTACCTGCACAGACGGAACAACAATAACCCAAGGTACGTTTATAGCAAAACCTCTTAACTGACGATGCCCTACCCTTTCAAGCGTGGAGGCATCTTATAAAATGCATTTCAATGTTATATAAAAGGAGCCATGCATGGCTCCTTTTATATGAATAGTATTTTTTTAAAAACCGATTAACAAGTTACAGGCTCGCGTACCTTTTCGTTGGTCATGAAAAGAAGATTGGGAAATTTCCATGTTCCTGGTGCTCGTTTTGCCAATCAGAAACAGTAAAATACTAAACCGGATTATAAAGCGTGTGCCTTTTATACGGTACCTTTTCTAATAAAACCCAATAACAGCGATACAATAGCCAGCACTAGTAATATGTGTATTATTGAACCTGCATCATAAACAAATGCACCTAATAGCCATCCTATAATCAGGATAACCGCGATGATATACAATAGTGATCTCATAAAATAGTTTTAGTTTTTACTAATCAGTATAAATACTGTGCCGCTGGCACGGCTTTACGTTAGAGCTGGTAACTCACTAAGCGGATATTGTGGCAAACCAGCTAATACCATGTATGAAAAACGTTAAAAAAAAGCGTTATTCCCGATCTGTTAATTTTTTCGATTAAATTCACGCCGCAGAATGCAAGAATAACTATGGGCCGCATTTTTACAGTTTTATTTTTATTGATAACAATACGTTCTTTCGGGCAAAATAAGGACCTGTTGTTCGGGCCTACCGATGAAGTAGTGCCAAAACATGGGTTTATCCTTAACGGGAACGGAGATTTTGATATTCCTGCTGCTGATATGGCTAAGCGTTTCGGGCTGAGCTACCGCCTTGGGCCGGCAGTATTATACAAAACGAAGAAGAACTGGATGTTTGGTGCGAAGTGTGATTTCATACTGGGGAGTAAGGTAAAACAGGATTCGCTGATGATAAATATCATGGATTCGTATTCGAAGAGCGGTGGTGCGGTTTATGAGTTTATCAATAACAGCGGTGAACGTATAGGTGTGCCCGTGTATGAGCGGGGATACATAATAGGGCTCAGTGCCGGGAAATTAATACCTATAAAAAAACAGCACCCTGATAACGGGATAATGCTGCTTACAACTGCCGGATTTATACAACACAAAATAGACATTTACGTAAAGGATAAAGACATACCACAATTACAGGGTAACTATCTGAAAGGATACGACAGGCTTACGAACGGATTATTTGTGGAGCAATATGCCGGGTATACATTTTTCAGCGAATACCGGTTGATCAATTTTACATTAGGGTTTGATGCCCTTTTTGGTTTTACCCAAGGGAGGCGTGATTACCTGTTTGATGTGATGCATGGCGATACCGAAAAACGCCTTGATATACTTTATGGCATCCGTGGAGGATGGCTCATACCAATGTTCCACCGCAAATCGGAAGATATTTTATTTGAATAGGTAGGCGCAAGGAAGATAGCCAGCGGATTAAAATGCCAATTCAAATCACTGATTCTAAATTTTCAGGTCAAATAGCTATATTTATTCCTTAAAGTAGCTATATGTTCATAGAGCCATACCTTACCGGTAAGAAAAAAGGATGGATGGAAGTAATATGCGGCTGTATGTTTTCGGGGAAAACAGAAGAGCTGATCCGCAGATTGAAACGCGTGCAAATAGCGGGACAA
Organism: uncultured Bacteroidota bacterium; assembly: GCA_903882965.1. Lineage (GTDB taxonomy): Bacteria > Bacteroidota > Bacteroidia > Chitinophagales > Chitinophagaceae > Nemorincola. The sequence goes on along the minus strand of CAIRZD010000005.1, from coordinate 14,165 downwards.
AAGGCGGAAATATTTAAACCCGCGATAGATACGCGTTATGACCCGCTGGACATTGTATCGCACGATGCAAGCAGGATCCGCTCTACACCGGTAGATAACTATTACAATATACTGCTACTGGCATCTGAATGTGATGTGGTGGGTATAGATGAAGCCCAGTTTTTTGATGAGGGGATCGTAGAAGTATTAGAATTATTGATGCTGCGGGGCATACGGGTGATCGTTGCGGGCCTGGATATGGACTATACCGGCAAGCCGTTTGGCCCGGTGCCTGCGCTACTGGCAAGGGCGGAGTACATTACCAAGCTGCATGCCATATGTGTGAGATGCGGGGATATAGCCAACTACTCGTACCGGATAGCAAAAATAGACGACCAGGTGCTGTTGGGAGAGAAGGATGTTTATGAACCCAGGTGCAGAAGTTGCTTTTATGAGGGTAATAAGCCGTGACTTACAAAATAGCCGGAGGTTCCCAATTCCAAACATTAATCATTACTTTTGCCGTATGCGCCTGTTTTGTGCTCTACTTATAACTTATTTATTTCTCAGCTTTACCACCTCCGCGCAGCCAGATAACAACATGGACAATGTGTGGACGCTGGAACATTGTGTGCAGTATGCGCTGAACCACAATATTTCTATAAAGCAGGATTCGCTTACAGCCCGCCTTGCCCGGTATACATTAAAACAAAGTGAGTTGTCTCAGTTGCCGGCGCTGAGTGCAAACGGGAGTTATGGCAGGAGCTTTGGCCGGTCGATCAACCCGACAACCAACCAGTTTGAGGATGCGAATTATAATTTTCTGAGCGCATCCGGTAATGGTAACCTGCTCCTGTTTGGTTGGCTGCAAGTGCGGAATACGATCGAGAAAAACAAGTATAGCCTGCAGGCTTCGCTTGCAGACCTTGACCAACTTAAAGATGACATTTCACTTAATGTAGCCAATAGTTTCCTTACTACCCTGCTGGCACAGGAACAAATAGAAATAAGCAAAAAACAGGTGGCCCTTTCTCAGGCGCAGCTTGACCAGACGCGGTCGTTTGCAGAGGCAGGCAGGCTGCCCGAACTGAATGTAGCACAACTGGAATCGCAACTGGCCACTGACAGCTCGAACCTGATCAATGCAATAGCCAATTACAACTCCGATGTTCTGGACCTTAAATCGTTGCTTAACCTTGATTTTGCCGTGCCTTTCAGCATAAAAATACCCGATGTAGAAGTGGGTGAACAAATGATGGTATCTAACTCACAACCGGAAGATATATACCAGAAAGCACGGATGCACTTTGGGTCTATAAAGGGTAGCCAGCTACGTGTAACGGCTGCTGAGAAAGGATTGGCTGCGACTAAGGGGAATCTATACCCGCAATTTTCGCTTGGGTACCAGGTGGGTACTAACTGGGCGAATAACTATCTGAATTATAATACAGTACCTGGTGCCTATCAACAATCTCCTTATTATGCATTAGATTCGTTAGGACACCAGCTACCTGTGTATGCTCCTGGGTCTACGGTTACTACCTCACCAATTCCATTTGGAACGCAATTAAGCAATAACTTCCGTCAGACTGTTTTTTTAAATGCAAACATCCCGATCTTTAACGGCTGGCAATCACAGTATGCAGTGAGGCAGGCGAAGGTGAACCTGGCTACACAACAACTTAATGAATATAATGCCGAGCTGACCCTGAAACAAAATGTGTATAAAGCACATAACAGTGCACTGAATTCGATACAAAAATATTATGCAGCCAAGCGTGCCGATGAAGCTGCAAAACGAGCGCTGGATTTTGCTAAAAAACGTTATGACCTGGGATTGACCAGTACGGTGGACCTGCTGGTAACGGAAAATTCGGAATTCAATACGGCTGCCAATCTTGTAAGCGCGAAGTACGACCTTATCTTTAAGCTGAAAGTGATCGATTATTATTTAGGTAAGGAACTAAAATTGTAAGCATGGACGAAGTGAAAGAGGTGCTGTTAAACGCGACAAAAGAAGCCGGTAAAATTATACTTCAATACTTTGATGGCATTTTTAAAATAGATCATAAAGAGGGCATTAATAACCTTGTAACAGAGGTAGATAAATTATCGGAAGACAAGATAATAAAAGTAATCCGCGCCACATTTCCTACGCACAGCATTATCAGTGAAGAAGTAGGTGAAATGATGAAACCATCGGATTACCAATGGATCATAGACCCGATCGACGGAACGGTTAATTTTGCACATGGTATACCTATATGCTGTGTAAGCATAGGTGTGCTGTATAATAATGAGCTCATACTGGGCACCGTGTATAACCCGATGATGAATGAGTTGTTTTTTGCTGAAAAAGGCAAAGGCGCTACACTGAACGGGCAACCGATCAAAGTATCATCAAAAAGCAATTTCAAAACTGCTTTTCTTGTTACCGGATTTCCATACAACTGGCCGGAAAGCGAGCAACATCCGATAAAAGTATTTGAGAAACTGATACTGGAAGGCTTGCCGATAAGGCGTCTTGGCTCTGCGGCAATAGACCTTTGCTGGGTAGCCTGTGGCCGGTTTGACGGTTTTTGGGAATATAATCTACAGGCATGGGATATAGCGGCAGGATACCTGATAGTGCAGGAAGCAGGCGGCACGATCACTGATTTTGAAGGTATGCCTGCAGATGTTTTCACAAAACAAACGCTGGCTACAAACGGGCTCATACATGATGCTATGCTGGAAGTGATAAAGAAAAAAGCAAGCAAGTAAAATCAATCGCGGTATCTGCCGGGATCAAATTTCATAAAATGCAGGATAATACAAGAACAGAGATCGCTTCATTAGGTGAATTTGGCCTGATAGAGCATCTTACCAAAAACAATGACACCACCAATGCCGGTACAATACTGAGCATAGGTGATGATGCGGCGGTAATAGACCAGTTTGGCCGGCAATCTGTGATATCAACCGACCTGCTGCTTGAGGGCATACATTTTGACCTTATGTATACTCCGCTTAAACACCTGGGTTATAAAGCGGTAGCGGTAAACCTTTCTGATATATATGCTATGATGGCTACGCCAACGCACATTACCCTTGCGCTGGGCGTATCAAATAAATTTTCGGTAGAGGCGCTGGAGGAATTTTATGAAGGCGTTTATGCAGCGTGTGAAAAATTTAATGTGGACCTTATAGGCGGTGATACTTCAAGCTCTAAAACCGGATTTGTAATTAGTGTTACTGCTATAGGAGAAGTGGCGCCGGATAAATATGTGACACGCAGCGGGGCAAAAGTAAATGACCTCATTTGTGTTTCGGGCGACCTGGGAGGCGCATACCTGGGGCTTCAATTGCTGGAACGTGAGAAAAGAATATTCCTGGAAAACCCGGGTATACAACCGGATCTCGAAAACCAAAAATACCTTGTAGGCAGAATACTGAAACCAGAGCCAAGGGCAGATATAACAGAATGGCTACAGGAAGCAGGCATCATGCCCACATCTATGATCGATATCAGTGATGGCCTTAGCTCAGAACTGCTGCATATCTGCAAGAGCAGTGACGTGGGATGTATTTTATATGAAGAAAAAATACCTATACATGATGATGCCAGAAAAATGGCATCTGAATTCCAGTTGGGTGCGGTGGCAGCTGCTTTAAGCGGAGGGGAAGATTATGAATTGCTTTTTACAATAAAACAGGAAGACTATGAAAAAGTAGCCTGTAACAGCAACATCAGCATAATAGGTTATGTGACAGAGAAAAAAGAAGGTTGTAACCTGCTTACCACCGGAGGCAATAAGCATAAGCTCACCGCAGCCGGATGGACCGCTGTTTAAATTTATATTTAGTTTTAATTGAAAATTAAAAAGCTATCATTTATTAAGGATAAATAGATCAATAACAGATAAAAAAGCCTTTAAACGGAGAAAAATAAGGTCTTTTTTCGCACTGATAAAGTATTTTTTAGTATTTTACACTCAAATATTTACCGCATGAAGTTTTGGAAAATATCTCTACTTACGAGCCTTCTCTTTATGGCTGTTTTATCGGCCGCAATATATAGTTCCTGCACACAGGATTCATGTACAAATGTAAATTGCCTTAATGGGGGATCATGTGGTAACGGCGTGTGCCGCTGCCCTACCGGTTATGAAGGGACACAATGCCAGACATTATCCGTTTCAAGATACATAGGATCTTACGCAGGTTTTACATCATGCAATAATACACAGCAGGTAATAGACAGCGCATTTATTACTGCTGATGGTGAAGGGAAAAATACCCTAGCTATTACGATCAACAGTATTACACCCAAAGTGCTACATGGCTATATAGACAATAATCAAAGCGCATACTCCATTATTATTACCAATAATGATAGTTTTAGCTCAGATCCTAATACTGTGTTTTATGAGCGTATCTATACTGTGACGCTTCAGAGTGACAATAAACTAACTATATATGACTACTCGGATAGTATATTCCATACTGCTTCCGGGCTGGATACGATCATCAATAAATGTACATTTGTAGCCACTAAAGATTAATTCACATCATTGAGGCTAAAACCTTCAGGAGCCGATTTGGCGTATAGTGAAGTCCCTCGGCTCATGACTTTATACTAAACAGGGATTTGGAATTATGTCGATATCAGTTACTGCTCTCACCAAAATATATGATACCCAAAAGGCGGTTGACAATATTTCTTTCGAATTAAAAAAGGGTGAAATAGTAGGTTTCCTGGGGCCTAATGGAGCAGGTAAATCAACCACTATGAAAATTATTACGGGCTACCTGCCTGCATCATCAGGAAAAGTGATGGTATGTGGCTTTGATGTGCAGGAACAGCCAATGGAAGTGCACAGGCGTGTAGGTTATTTACCGGAGTCAAATCCATTGTATTATGAGATGTATGTGCGGGAATATCTTGAATTCTCAGCCGGTATACACAAACTGGGTAAGGGGCACGGTAAGCAGATAGAAGAAATGATAGTTCGTACCGGGCTCAGCAAAGAAGCACATAAAAAAATAGGCGCACTATCTAAAGGGTATAAGCAACGTGTGGGGCTTGCACAAGCTATGCTCCATGACCCGGAAGTATTGATACTGGACGAACCAACATCAGGCCTGGACCCCAACCAGATAGTGGAGATACGCGACCTGATAAAAAATATAGGCGCAGAAAAGACCGTGCTGCTTTCCACACACATTATGCAGGAAGTGCAGGCGATGTGCAGCCGTGTGATCATTATTAATAATGGCCAGATCGTGGCTGATGATTCAATTGAGCATTTGCAGCAAACCAGCACAAAACAAAACGTACTTATCGTAACCTTTGAAAAAGATATAGACACTGATCTACTTAATGAACTTAATAATCTGGAAGGCTATGAAAACATTGGGTCCTATAAGTGGAGACTCACAACCAATGACCCTGAAAGCCTGAGAAGAGGAGTGATGCAATGGGCTGTGAAGCATGATATAAATATCAGCTCACTACAGGCGCAGACAGATACGCTGGAAGATGTATTCCGCACACTTACTAAAAAATAAGCCAAAAAATATTAAAAAACAGAAAGCCCCGCAGTAAATACGGGGCTTTTCTTTATAACAAACTAAACTTTTATTCTACTGCCGGGTTTCTTTTAGATTGATACTCTGCTACCCTTTTTTCTTCCAGCTCTTCTTCGCGAGCCTGCTCTCCATCATAAGCACGGATGATCGATTTCACCAACCTATGACGAACTACATCTGCTTCATCAAGTCTTATCTGGGCTATACCTTCTATATTCTGCAATATCTTGGTAGCTTTTATGAGGCCTGATTTTTGATTTTTTGGCAGATCAATTTGCGTAAGATCTCCTGTAATGATGGCTTTTGCAGAAGAGCCTATACGGGTAAGGAACATCTTTAACTGTAGGTCGGTAGAGTTTTGCGCTTCATCAAGTATAATGAATGCATTATCCAGTGTGCGGCCGCGCATATATGCAAGTGGCGCTATTTCTATGATACGGTTTGCCATGTAATAATTAAGCTTATCACTAGGTATCATATCATCGAGTGCATCATAAAGCGGGCGCAGGTATGGATCTATTTTCTCCTTCAGATCTCCGGGCAGGAAACCCAGGCTCTCCCCTGCTTCCACTGCAGGGCGTGTGAGTATTATTTTACGTACTGCTTTGTTTTTCAGCGCGCGCACAGCAAGTGCTACGGCAGTATATGTTTTACCGGTACCGGCCGGGCCTATGGCGAAGATGATATCATTCTTCTCCGATGCCTGAGCCATTAATTTCTGGTTCTGCGTTTTGGCGCGCACTACCCTGCCGTTAGGGCCAAATACAAGGATGTCATTATTGGCCGGATCTTCATTGCCAATATCTCCCTGCTCCTCGTCCCCTAAAATTTTTGAAAAATAGTTTTCCGAGAGGTGCCCGTTTCGTTCCAGGTATTGTATCACCTGGCCAATCTTGGCTTGCGCGGCGGTTACTTCGTCGGGCTGCCCGGAAATTTTGATCTGCGTGCCCCTTGATAACAGCTTAAGAAGGGGGAACTTGCGCTTTAGGATTTCAAATTTGCTGTTGTTGATCCCGAAAAATTCTATGGGATTTACTGTCTCGAGGTTAATGATAGCTTCTGTCAATGTGCGTTTTGTTTAAGGTGTTAAAATAAAACTACAAATTCCTTGCCAATAACTGCATTAAGCCCTTGTTACCATTTATATCCTGTAATCGTTGGCTTTAAATTCCTGTAAACGCTGTGCAATTTTATCATCAGAAAGAGCCAGGATGCGTGCAGCCATCACTGCAGCATTACGCGCGCCTGCTTTCCCCACTGCCAATGTACCTACCGGCAGACCCGCAGGCATTTGCACAATGCTATATAACGCATCTATGCCACCGGGAAGGCCGCCATCAAGTGGCACACCTAATACCGGTAGCGGTGTGTAAGCCGCACATACACCGGGCAGTGCAGCAGCCATGCCGGCGGCAGCTATAACTACACCATAACCGTTTGCCTGCGCATTAACAATGATCTCTCTTACCTTATCAGGGTTGCGGTGAGCTGATGCCACAACCATGTCATTGCCAATATTAAACCATGTGAGCCATTTGCTGCATTCGAGCATTATTGCCTCATCTGTCTGCGAGCCCATAATTATTAATACTTTCATGTACCAGATATCAAATTAAAACGTTAATAAATAAAGTATGTAGTGAAATTATAGCTATTATGCAAAAACAATTAATAAACTTATCCACGTAATCTGAATATCTTTTTTGTGGATAAACGCGGGCATTACATTTTAAAACCTGATTTAATTTCAACAAACTGCAATTTTAAATTCAGTAAATAATAAATACTTTTAACGCGGAAATGGAAAACGGGATAAAAAATAAACAGCTAATTTCAACAGGATTGCTGATCACATTTATGCTCCTTGAAAATGCCTGCCTTTATTGCTTTTTTAATAATGGCATACTGTCTACCGGCAAAAATGCATTATTGCTGTTTTTCTCATCCATGTTGTTTGGGATTGTGCTGATCTATAAGTTTTACAATGTAGCTATACAGGATGCCGCGCCAAGGCCTTTCAAAAGCAATATTATTTCTTACACAATGATACTTCTGGTAATAACCGGATTAGTAATGCTGGGCTTTCAATATGATACATTTTTCCGCACACATAAACTCGAACATTCGAGCTCAGATATAATACCTGTGATACAGATCATGTGCAGAAGGCTTTTAAACGGGCAATTCCCTGCCAGTCCTATAACAGATTTTGGTTTCAGGCAGGAGGCAAACTACCTCCCAATGCATTGGATGCCATATACAATTGCAGAGTTATTGCGTATTGACTCCCGGTGGGTTACTTACGGTGCATGGAGCATCGCTGCCATATGGTTATCTATCCGCAGCATTAAAATACCGTCACCTACCCTACGCGCCATTGCACCATTAATAATTTTTGCTTCCTATTATGTTTTGCAAAGCAATAATCTTCCTATTCTTGAGCTCACGGTTGAGATCCTGATATCAGCTTATTATATGGTGCTGATCATAAGTTTTAACCAAAAAAGTGGAATATTTCAGGGGATAATTATTTCGTTTTGCCTTTTATCAAGGTATAGCCTTGTTTTTTGGATGCCACTATATTGCTTTATTTTATTCGTCACCAACAACAGGAAGCAATTGTACGTAGCTACAATAACAGCAATAATAATAGTACTTGGATTGTACGTGATCCCATTTTTAAGCAAAGACTGGGGTATTCTTTACAGAAGCTATAAAACTTATGATGCTGCAGCATATTTTGAATGGACACACCTGAATAAAGACAAACAACCGATGCAGCTTTTCCAGGGAACCGGATTCGCGTATTATTTTTATACACGCTTCCCTAACCTTGATATAATGGGCAAAATAAAATTATTACAACGAACTGATCTTATATGCTCTGTTTTAGTAACAATACTGATGGGTATCTGGTTTTGGTTTAAAAAAGATAAGATTAACTATAAAATATTTATGATCGCATCTTTCAAGATATATCTTACGGTGTTTCTTTTTTTAATACAGGTGCCATATGGATACCTGATGTGTGTAGCCAATTTTGTTACAATAGCAATTTTTTGTGAACAGGCGCGCTACCGGGTAGTGATCAAAGCGCCCGAAGTGAAAGTCGGTGATTTAAAAATTCCCATTATATCGCGCGCATAAAACCCACTAACATTAAATGCTTAAGTCTAATAATACCGGGCAATGATCTGAGTGTCTTATATGCGGCATTATTTCTGCATGTTTTAGCTTTTTAGCCAGTGGTTCTGTAACGTTAATATAGTCTATCCGCCAGCCCTTATTGTTAGCCCTTGCATTGGCAAACTGACTCCACCATGTATATTGATGCGGTTCTTTATTAAATTGGCGGAAGGTGTCTATAAATCCATTCTCAAACAGTTTATCCATCCATGCACGCTCATCGGGTAGAAAGCCGGTATAATTTTTATTTCTTACCGGGTCGTGGATATCTATTGGTTTGTGGCAAATGTTATAGTCGCCGCAAATAATGAGTTTCGGCCTGGTTTTGCGCACTTTTGCCACGTAAGCAAAAAATTCATCCAGCCATTGGTATTTATATGTTTGCCGGTCTTCCCCACTGGTGCCGCTGGGGAAGTATGCATTTATCAGGGTTACGTCGCCAAAGTCGGCACGAATGACGCGGCCTTCGAAATCGCTTTGTTCAATACCATTGCCATAGGACACCTTATCTGGTTTTATTTTGGTGAGTATTGCTACGCCACTATAACCTTTTTTCTGTGCAGAGAATGAATAAACTTCATAGCCCGCACTCTTTATTTCCGCTTCGGGAACATCTGCCTTATCGGCTTTTATTTCCTGCAGGCATATAACATCAGCCGGATTTGTTTTCAACCAGTCTATGAAACCTTTTTTTACTGCGGCACGGATCCCGTTTACATTATAAGTGACTATACGCATATTGATATTGAAAATTGTCTGTGAAAATATGAAATTACTTATGAAAATCCAGTTTTGGCATTTTGGTCACACAAGCCCTTCGTCACTCATACTCAGGTATTCACTCCCGGCTATGATGATATGATCTTTCAATTTTATATCCATTAGCTCAGCGGCCTGTCGCAGCCTTAAAGTAAGCGATTTATCAGCCTCGCTGGGGGTTTTATTGCCCGAGGGATGGTTATGAGCTATTATTATCTGGTTGGCATTATACAACAGGCAGTTCTTTAATATCATCCGTATATCTACGACTGTGGCTGTGAGGCCACCGCTGCTGATAAATTCATGTTTCAATATTTTACTGGCCTGGTTGAGATATAACACACAAAACATCTCGTGATTGAGGTCTTGTAACAACGGCATTATTATGCGTGCAGCTTCGGAGCTTTTGTTTATAGCTACCCGTTCCAACCCTTCACTCATTTGCCGCCTGCGGCCCAGCTCCATAGCGGCGCATATGGTTATAGCTCTTGCCTCCCCTATTCCTTTTATCTTTTTGAGTTCCTGTATATTAAGCCTGCCAATCTCCCGCAAATTGTTATTAGCGAGTGTGAGTATATCCCTGGCCAGATCAAGGGCAGAGCGCTCCCGGGTGCCGCTGGATATGAGTATCGCAAGCAGCTCGGCATCGGTAAGCGCAGCAGCACCTTTTTGCTGCATCTTTTCGCGTGGACGCTCATCCTCGCTCCAGTTTTTTATGCTTTTAGATTCCTGCATTGGGAATGAAAATACGGCAAATTTTGGTTGTTGAAAGTTCTGTGAATAAAAAAACAGTATTTGTTTTATCACATTACCTTATCTCCCTATAATACAACTATGGGTACATACGAGTAACTTTGCTGCAAAATAATATGCTGTGGCTAATATTTTTACGCCTATACCCTATAAAGAGACGGGGTATTTTTCCAAACTTGTAACTGACTATATCAGCAATGATGCCGGTATACAACCATTTTACAGTTTCCCCCCAACGGCAGACGGATTAGCACAGGCCGTAAAAGAGCGACCGAAATACGCTATAAACCGAACATCCCTGGTAAATGCACTCACAAAACAATATGAGCAGCTTCCCAAACACCAAAAAGTTGAAGAAAACATACAGCATCTATTAAGTGAAAATACCTTTACAGTTTGTACTGCTCACCAGCCTAACCTTCTTACCGGGTACCTATACTTCATATATAAAATACTACATGCCATAAAGCTTGCAGACCAGCTTAACGGCGCACATCCGGATAAGTATTTTGTACCAGTGTATTATATGGGCAGCGAGGATAATGACATAGATGAGTTAGGGACATTCAAGTTTCGGGGCGATAAATATGTGTGGGATGGGAGCGGGCAACAGGGCGCTGTAGGACGAATGAATACGGCCGGACTTAAACCAATGCTCAATGAGCTATTTAACCTCTTTGGACCTCCGGGGTCTAATTGTAAAGAACTACAGGAATTGCTGACAAATGCCTACCTAGGGCACAAAACCATCGGTAAAGCCACACAATATTTGGTGAATGAATTATTCGGCAGATTTGGACTGGTGGTTTTGGATCCGGACGAAGCTCTGCTCAAAGCAGATTTCACTGCTGTAATGGAAGATGAGCTGCTGCACCAGAATGCAAACCCAATTATAACAAAGCAAATAGACTGCCTTGGGGAGCACTATAAGATACAAGCCCACCCACGTGAGATAAATCTTTTTTACCTCAGTGACCAAACAAGGGAACGTATTGAGAAAAGAGGTGAAACATGGGTGGTGCTGAATACCAATATTCAGTTTACCGAATCAGAAATACTCAGTGAATTAAAACAGCACCCGGAAAGGTTTAGCCCAAATGTAATGCTACGCGGCCTATTCCAGGAAACCATATTGCCTAATGTAGCATTTATAGGTGGCGGAGCTGAAGTAGCTTACTGGTTGCAATTAAAAACATTATTCCAGCACTACAATGTTTTTTACCCCTCCATTCATTTGCGCCAGTCGGTGCAATGGATCGGTATTGCAGAGACTGACCTTATGAATGCATTAGAATTGAGCATACCGGATATTTTCAAACCAGAGCAGCAATTAATACGAGCCTACATTACAAAACACAGTAGTAATGAATGGCAGACAAATGAAGAAAATTCCGTTATAGAAAATATCTTCAAAAGCCTGAGACAAAAAGCAACCTCACTCGACCCTACACTGGGACCAGCCGCAGAAGCAGCACTCACAAAGATGAGGCACCAATTGCAAGCAATGGAACTAAAAATGTTGCGCGCAGAAAAGAGAAAAATGGGGACTCAAATTGCCAGGATAGAACGCCTTAAAAAAGCATTATTCCCGGGAAACAACCTGCAGGAAAGAGTAGAGAATTTTACTGAGTACTACCTCGAATACGGATCTTCTTTCTTTGATATTATAATGCAGGGAATAGATCCTTTATCCCATAAGTTTTTAGTTATTTCCTAATACAATTCCGTTGCGCGTTTAGGATTGTTTGCTGTAAATCATTTATTTATAGCATCCTTGATCTTTTGCTCCCTACGCTTATCATCCTGGGATTCGCTTTTCATTTCTTTTAGCATTGCTTTCTTATCCTTTCTTTGCTCCGATTTTTTGTGTTTTCGGGTATATTGTTTATTCTCTCTTCTCTCTTCCCTCCTTGCAGACCGCTCCGCTCTTCTGCTAAATGACACCTGTGCTATTGACGGCCGGCTCCCACCTAATATAAATGCGATGATGGCTATAGAAATGTATTTATTCACGATGTTGCAAATTTATAGAAAAGAATGGCTTTATATAGTAAAGATGTGTGGTGTGGCATGAAATTGTTATTACTAATATGCAAACGTAAATGAAAAAGGGCCAATTAGTTAATAAAAACAAAAATAAATGTACGTACATACTTTATAGAGTACTAACGCGTTTACTTTTGAATAATCAGCAATAAAGAAATGGAAACAACAGGTTGGAAATATAAAAAAAAGGCCGTGTTACTTATCATTATATCCATAATAATATGTGGAGGTGTAACAATGAATTCGTGCACACACCCATCATATGTATTACCCTTGGACTTACGGACTGGCGATCCATCAATATGATTTGAGCGGGATATACTACCGATATTCCAATCTAATTGCGCTAAAAGTGGCTGCCATGATGCGGCAACTCACAAAGGAGGATATACTCTGGATAACTATGCTGATGTTGTAAAGAAAGGTATTGTGCCTGGCAACCCGGCTGCGAGCAAAATATGGGAATCAATAAGCATGAAAATATTTGGCGTAGAATTCATGCCGGTAGGTGCACCCGCACTTTCTGCGGCTGATCTTAGTGTGATAAGATTATGGATAGCCACAGGAGCAATTGACAGCGGCGCGTGCAATACAAGCACCTGCGATACTAACAATTATACTTACAGTGGCGCTATAGCCCCGTTAATGCAAACCTATTGTACGGGCTGTCACTATTCAGCATCATCGGCGGGAGGCAGCCTTATCGATTATACCAGTGTGAAGAATGCCGCAGTAAATGGAAGATTGATAGGTGATATCTCACACGCAACGGGCTATAATGCAATGCCACTTGGGAGTATAATGTTGGAAGATTGCCAGATAACACAAGTAAAAAAATGGGTAGCTGCGGGGGCATTGGATAACTAATTTGAATTGTTAGCAGCATTATTAATATGTTCAACAAAATACATGTCTATCTCACCTTTGTTTTTCGCTTCAATTTTACCCCTGTAGCTACAGGTGAATTTATCTTTTATTAAAGTATAAGTAGCCGTTGAGACATTGATCTTACCAGCCTCGCTGTTTTGTTCCATACGTGCAGCAGTATTTACAGCATCGCCCCAAATATCATAAGCAAATTTTATTACCCCAACTATGCCTGCCACCACGCTTCCACTGTGTACCCCGATCCTGACGCGGAAAGTCTTGTCACCCATTTTTAGTTCTCTTTGATGCATAAACGCACTGATATCCAGCGCAGCCATTACAATATGCTCTGCATGCATGGGATCAGGTACCGGTAAGCCAGATACCGCGAGATAGGCATCACCTATTGTTTTTATCTTCTCAATATTGTACTTCCCAATTATCCCGTCAAATGCCTTGAAACAAGTGTGTAATTCATCAATCAATTCCTGTGGATTCATAATTTCGCTGGCCTGCGTGAAATTGACAAAATCTGTGAACATCACCGTAACGTGATCAAAGTATCTCGTCTCTGCAGTGCCCTTATCTTTCAATTCATCAGCCACTTCGGCGGGAAGAATGTTAAGCAGCAGATCTTCGGATCTCTTTTTCTCACTATACAGCAATTTATTAGCGCTCTTCTGGTTTTTATAATTTTTAAAAATGAAAAAGATAACTACAATTAAAGACGAAATACTAACCAGGAGAAAAGCTAATATTAAACCCTGGATCTTTGATTCACTCTGGTGCTGCCGATTATCTGCTATATGTTTTTCATTATTGATCTTTTGCTGCACGCCAACCAATATCAAAGCATTTCTCTGGGCTGCGAAACTATCGGAAACTCTTTTTGCAGAGTCAGCAAAATTATATGCAAACTGATAATTCCCATTTAATGCATATGCCTTTGCAAGCTTTGCGTAAATGGTACCTAAAAGTTCATAATGGTTCCATTTGTTACCATC
>CAIRZD010000004.1 GCA_903882965.1 uncultured Bacteroidota bacterium | reverse complement strand
CAGGGTTAAAAGCCAGCGCCATGCAGGTGATAGAAGCTTTGCGCACCCAGCGTATAGCCTCTTTTGTCGCGCGGAGCGATTCGACAAAAGTCGCCTTTCTTTGTTACTTTCTTTGGCGAAGCAAAGAAAGTAAAGAGAAGAAGGGCTAAGTTAAATTGAGTCTGAGTCTGAGCCGTCCTAAAAAGGTGCATGCACTTTTTCACCACACACATAACGCTCCACTACCTTTATTCCATAAAGTACTAAAAATGCAAAGCAAGCAATTACTGATTCACCACGCTCATTCAATCTCACCCATACTCCCTTCCTTTTTTCAAGGGAGCCCGCAAAGGCACGAGCGAAGCTCTGCCGAAGCCGGAAGGCTAAGAGGTCGGGAGAGGCGTACCAAACTGTCCAGGGTTTTACGATCGCCACTGCGCTCATTCGACCTCACCCTCTCCTTCAGCCTGCCCTGAGCCCACCGAAGGGGAGGCGGACGGGGAGAGGTCTCTACATTTTAATATCAACACAAAATCGACACCAGATTTTCTAATAGACTATCACATGAAAAATACTTCCGCTATAATAGCGCTCATTCGGCCTCACCCCCAACTTCGGAGAGTGACGGGGAGAGGTCCCATACCTGTGACATTTAAGAGACATTTCCGGTACATTCTGAACATTAAAACTATGCCTGTCAATCAATTAACTAAAAGCAAAAATCCCCGCTACAAATGGGACATTTTAAATTTCCCCTTAATCATAAGATTACAGAAAATTGTTTTGATACCACCCCGCAATTATGTATTTTGTATCCCATACACAACCATACTGATCCAAATGCAGCGCCTCGCCATTTTTATATTATTCTGCACCATATCTGCTACCGCCTCCGCCCAAAACGACAGCATATATATATCTAACAAATGGTGCGCAAGCAAAGACACCCTGCTACTCTTCAATGGCGAGAATAATATAATTCAGGTATACAGCAAAACATTAAAACCATCCGATATCATACTAAAGCCCCTCGATAAAACACTGCGCATCGGCAAGCCCGAAATAAAGGGCGATACCACGTCGGTCCTGGCTATGCCCTACCACCCTAACAACAAACCCATGCGGTTAGCCATACTAAACAGCAAAACAAAAAGGGTAATAAAGACCGTAAATTTTTACAGCGATAATGTACCTACGCCAATTGCCCGCCTCGGAAAAATTCAAACTAACGAAGCTTTGAGAAAAGACATATTAGCCCAGCAAGCCCTGAAAGTAGTTTTCCCTAGGTCATTATACAACTACCCTTTCACTATCAAACAATATACATTCAATATACACCACGCCAAAGGAGGTGCCACCATTCCAATAAATGGCTTTTACCTTACAAAACATATGCTCGATGAAATAACTACAGCCCCCGCCGGCACTATTGTAGAATTTACCGGCATAAAAGCTACCTGCCCGGAATGTGTAACCCGCGATCTGCCGGATATTAAAATAAAAATAAAATAGCGGAATAATACTCGAAACTAGTATTTCCTGTCAATTACAAAATCCACCAGTTCTTCCATAGCCTGCCGTGCCGCCGTATCAGGATATTTATGCAGGATATTCAATGCATCTTCTTTATACTGTTTCATTTTTTGTTGCGCATAAGCGATCCCCCCTGATTGCTGCACATAGTCAATAACCTCTTTTACTTTCTTCTTGTCTGTGCTGTTATTTTTTACAGTATAAATTATCCTGCGCTTTACCGGCTTATCAGCATGCTGCAGTGCATATATAAGTGGCAATGTCATTTTCTTTTCTTTTATATCTATGCCGGTGGGCTTGCCAATATTGTCCTGTCCATAATCAAACAGGTCATCTTTTATCTGGAATGCAATGCCTACTTTTTCTCCAAACAACCTGAAGTTTTCCGAAACTGCTATATCTCCTGTAGCAGAATATGCCCCGGCAGCACAAGCCGATGCCAGCAGCGATGCAGTTTTTGCCCGGATAATATCAAAGTATATACTTTCATCAATATCAAGTTTACGGGCTTTTTCCATTTGCAGCAGTTCCCCTTCACTCATCTCTTTTACGGCTCTCGATGTTATTTGCAGAATAGGTATATCACCATGCTCTATCGACAACAATAACCCTTTTGATAAAAGATAATCCCCTACAAGCACCGCAATTTTATTCTTCCATAATGCATTAATAGAAAAGAAATTTCTACGCTTCATAGCATCATCAACCACATCATCATGAACCAATGTAGCAGTATGCAATAATTCGATAAGTGATGCAGCCCTATATGTCACT
>CAIRZD010000003.1 GCA_903882965.1 uncultured Bacteroidota bacterium | reverse complement strand
TTATTCAGTAAATCGCTGCCAATGAAGTATTAAAGTTAAAACATCGGAGCTGAATTTTTCTCTAGCTAACTGTTAATAAATTATACCTTGATCACAGCATTTAAAACTTTTCTTGCTGCATACCCAAGAATTATTCATTATTTTACGTCTATACTATCGTAAAGATCTCATTATGAAGAAACCACTCTTGTTTTTTGTAGTTATTCTATTTGCATCATGCCAAAAGAAAAACGATACTATTAATAACTATACCACACCATCACAACCTGCATTTGCGGTTAATGGCATTAACGATGTGTCGCTGACAAACAATCTTGTTTCCAGTGTTGCAATGTCGCTCGCCATTCAGTACCTCGATTCAACACAGGAAGATGTAACGCTTGCAGTTACCGGCCTGCCGGCCGGCATCAGCATTGATACTACCTGGGTGCACCGTGGCATACCCAGCTTCAATACTACGCTTACTATAGAAGATACTACCGGCGCAGGTGCTGCTCCCGGAACTTACTCTGTGGCTGTTACGGCCACAACACCCTCGGGCAGCATGAGATCATATCCATTCAATATTACCATACATGGCATGCCTACTGCATTTCTTGGCAAGTACAACAACTGCATGTCTTTTTGCCTGCCCAGCGGCCCCTACACTGACAGCCTTTATGCCGACCCTTCCGTGCCAAATAAAATATGGTTCTCCAATTTTGCCAACAGCGGTACCCCTGTCTACGCATTGATCACGGGATTCGAACAGATAATCATACCTGCCCAGGTAGTAGGTGGTAATACTATCTCCACTATAACCACTACTTCTTATATAGACCTTACAAGCCACCAGTTTAATATTCAGATCAATGAAGGCAGTGGCACCTGTAATCTTGAATTGCGTTAAAAAATATACACATTGAAAACATCTATTCCGGCATATCTGTTATTGGTTGTGGCAATTGTGGCTATAAGTGCTTGTACAAAAACTAATACCACTACCAATAATTACATACCTCCAACCAACGGGCAACCCGAATTTGCGGTTTATGGTATTACAGATCAAACCTTCGTGAATTATTTCACCGCAAATGGTATTATGGACCTTACTGTAAAATACCTGGATTCGGCACAGGAGCGTGTGACCCTATCAATAGCAGGGCTCCCCGGCGATGTAACTATAGATACCACCTGGATACATAGTGGCATACCCACTTACAGCACACAACTCTCGATCTATGATACTGCCAGCACGGGTGCAGCAATGCCCGGAACATACCCCGTTACAGTTGTTGCCACCACCGCTTCCGGCAAAACAAAGGAATATACTTTCAACCTTACTATTAAACCTTTGCCATCCTCTGTGCTTGGCAAATACAATAACTGCTATGCATACTGCGATAGCACCTTACATTATACTGACAGTCTCTATGTTGATGCGACTGTAACCAATAAAATATGGTTTGTAAATTATGCAGGTTCAGGGCATGCGGTTTACGGACTGCTTTCCGGCCCATACGGATCAATAACAGTGCCAGCCCAAACCATAGGGGGCACCACATACACCGGTAGCGGCAATATAAGTTTACCACACAGTATTAATATCTCTATTTCGGGAAGCTGCGCGCTGAACATGTTTTAATCGCGCCCAGTATCTTACTTATTCCGGCTTCCCCACCCCTTCGGTAACCAACTTCAAAAGGCTGCCGGTTATATGCCCGTCCCATCCTTTTCTGCAATCATTGTAGCATTCTACTACCGGTGTCAGGCCCACATGCGTCATATCTATTTTTGTGACCCCATCTGTAGCTGTTATCTCCCACACTATTTCTGTACCCATCCATTCTGTTTTATCATGCAGCCAGTCCAGATAACAATCAGTCACTTTCCACACCACCTTTTTACCCTGCATGGCCTCAATGATCTCAAAGGCTACGCTTGTTTTTCCGAATTGCACAGTGAAGGTGTCACCTGTGTTTAACGCTTTGCCTTTAAAGCTCTTTGCCCACCATCCTGCCACATTCGCAATACCTGCATAAGCCTGGTCTGGTGTAATGTTTGCAGCTATGCTGCAATGATAATTTTTCTGTTCCATGATCATTGTGTTTTTTGGTTTAAAATATTTTCCAGATTTTTCAGTTTATTTACCCAGAATTTATCAAAGTAGTTGATCCACTCCTGTAGCTTATTAAACCCTTCTTGTTTCAGTGCGCAGTGCCTTTCCCTCCCAATATCCTCTATTGATATAAAACCCGCGCCATGTAATATTTTCACGTGCTTCGATACCGCTGGGCGACTCATATCAAAATTCTCCGCAAGGCTATTGATCGTCATGCTGCTTTCAGATAGCAGTTGCAGCATATGCCGCCTGCTGGGGTCAGCAATCACCTGGAATGCGTCTAATCTCGCCTGTGCCATCATTTTTCATGTTTAAATATTCAACAATTTTGTGCATGTTTTTCAACCAACCGTCGTTCATTATAGAGAACATAAAGGCATCAGTTTCTTTAAATCCTGAATGCACAAGTTGCAACTCCGTACCACCGTCTTTTTCATGTAGTGTCCATTCCACTACCGAATCAAGGTTTATCACACCATCTCCGGGTCCTCCCTTCCATGAATACGACAGTTTTTTCAGCGGTATCAATTCCAATACCATACAATAAATATTCCCGTCAAAACCATAATTGGGCATTGCCCTTGTTGTAAAATTGAACTGCTTTCCTACTATGGGTTGGAAATCAGTTTTCATTAACCATAGTTCTATTAACTCCGGTTTTGTCAGGTACTCCCATACATATTCGGGAGCTTGTTTAAAAAACAATGTGTGATTAATACTTTTTTTCATAATTAGGTAACTTTAAAGTTACACAAACTTATGCGTAACTTTTGAGTTACGCAAATTTATAAAAACATATTTAATAAGATAATACATAAATAGATATAAGTGATGTGGGTTAAATACTATAAGACAGTTAGCAACAAAATGAAAAAGTATCGGCACAATTTTATAATTTAGCATCAAATAATAAAAACATGAAAAAAATCATTTGTATCTTAATGGCTCTGCTCATAATGGGAAGCCCATCTTTCGCACAAAACAAAACTGCCCAGCCACCTGTAAAAAAGAATACCGCTCCTACCGCCAAGGATGCAACAACAGTTAAGGCCGCAGAAGTAAAGCCGGCAGCCACCACTAAAATGAAAAAAGACGGTACTCCGGATATGCGCTATAAAGAAAACAAGGCAGCTGCGAAACCAGCAGGCCCGTTAAAAAAAGATGGCACACCTGATAAGCGCTATAAAGCAAACAAAGACGCTGCAAAATCAGCAAAAAAGAATTGATATTTTATATAAACCAGTATAGGCAACTGTTTTGCAAAGCATTCCTGCAAAACAGTTGCTGTGTTTTTTCCTGATGCATTTTATAAATGCAATAATTTATTACTTACTTTACGCTTAATAAATACCCCTTTTATGCGCAACCTTGTAAAGCTCACAGCTGTTTGTCTATCCCTATTCTTGCTGGCATCATGCGGTAATAATAATGTAGATTGGGAAAAATACACATCTAATGAAGGTGGATTTATTATCCAATTGCCTACACCGGTTAAAAAAACTGATAAAAAAGATATTTTCTGGAAAGGAACAACGCACTTCTTTTCATGGAAGCCATCAGCATTTGCCATATATAAGATCAAGCTATTCCAGGTAAGTTATACAGATTGTCCTCCCGGCGTATCAACAGATTCTTTGTTGCTAAATGTAATGCTTGACAGTGCTATTATGGTGCGCAAAAAGGATTTTACTGATGCAGAAGATATACCATCGCAAACTATAGAGTTGAACGGATACCAGGGAAGGGCGTTCTTCTTTGATGGCGGAGGAAATACACTGGTTACAGTAAAAGAATGTATTGCCAATAATCGTTTATATGACCTCGTAGCGATCACAAAAAAGAATTACTCAACGAATAATGAGATCAATACCTTTTTCAATTCTTTCCAGCCATTCAGGTAACTTTGCACCAGATAATATCAATGGGCATATATGGAATACAAAGATTATTATAAGATACTGGGCGTAGACAAAAAAGCTTCACAGGACGATATAAAAAAAACTTACCGCAAACTCGCCGTAAAATATCACCCGGATAAAAACCCCGGTGATAAAAAATCGGAAGAGAAATTTAAAGAGATAAACGAGGCATATGATGTGCTTGGTGATGCCGACAAGCGCAAAAAATATGATGAACTCGGCGCTAACTGGCAAGCATACGAAAAGGGCGGCTTCCCAAATGATTTCAATAATAGAAACACCGGCAGGGGTAGCAGGCAACAAGGCAGATCACAACAATTCCATCCCGGAGATGAAAGCGACTTCTCCGATTTCTTCGAATCGTTTTTTGGACAGCAAGGTGGGTTTAGCAGTGCCCGTGGCGGAAGAAGGGGCGGTATGCAAATGAAGGGGGAAGACTACCAGGCGGAAACAACTATAACACTTGAAGAAGCATTTAACGGTACAACACGCCAATTAAACCTCCCAGACCAAAAACTAAATCTAAAACTAAAGCCAGGCATTGAAGATGGCCAGGTGCTGCGCATGAAAGAAAAAGGTGGCACCGGTATGAACGGCGGCCCAAACGGCGACCTGTTTATAACGGTGCATATAGAGAAACATCCCCGGTTTGAAAGAAAAGGAAATGACCTTTACTTTGATGAACCTCTTGATGCTATTACCGCAATACTTGGCGGAAAAATACCGGTGCAGGGAATAGATAAAGCAGTAAATATAACGATACCCGCAGGTACTGATAGCGATAAGGTATTCCGACTGAAAGGAATGGGAATGCCGGATAATAAAACTCCTGCAAACCGCGGGGATGGATATGTACGGGTGTATATCACTGTGCCAAAAAATCTTTCTGCCCAGGATAAAGAATTACTGGAAAAAATAGGCAAATAAAATCATGGAACTCTTGTTGTATCAACGGTAGGATTGCTTATAGCATTATAAACGATCTTGCCCGTAGCTTGGTCCTCATAAGCTGATTGATCAGATGTAGCATGGCTAAATACTGTATAATACACCAGGCTATCATGTACGAAACCTGCATCGTATAATTCCTGGCCGGTAATTATAGCCGTGATCTGTGTGGCATTGGCCGGAATGTTTTTAACATAACTCAAAGTATAGCTCTCCCCTGTAGCAACGGAGGAATAACCGTTTACAAAAATAACACAGCTTCTTACCTGAGGATCGGGAGTGCAACTTATCACCAATGAATCTAACC
Source organism: uncultured Bacteroidota bacterium (assembly GCA_903882965.1). GTDB lineage: Bacteria > Bacteroidota > Bacteroidia > Chitinophagales > Chitinophagaceae > Nemorincola. The sequence goes on along the minus strand of CAIRZD010000003.1, from coordinate 516 downwards.
CGGTAACAGAATCCTGGTAAGCTTTAGATGTAAGGGAGAAAGCGGGTATAGCAGAAAGTTTGATATCCTCATTAAATGTTCCGGATATGAAGTTGAAATAATTGGTATTGGTAGCGCCATAACCGGTATCGGCAGCGCTAAAATAATACTGCCCTGTGGAAATACCGCTATAACTATACAACCCATTGATGTCCGGTCTTACCAAAGAATCGGCATAAACGATTACTGAATTAGTTGGGTTACTATATAATTCAATTACTACAGAATCAAGATTTTTCAACAATTTATTGCCATATTGGTCATAGAGGCTAACATGGCCACTGATAATACCGGTATAGCCCGGACCTGCCGAACCAGTGGGGCCTGTGGGGCCTTCTTTGGCACAAGAGCTCAACAACAAAATAAATCCGATAGTGATTATTAAAGGGAAGGAAATTCTCTGCATGAAGATAAGTTTTGAAGACGCAACTGTATTCTTTGACAAATGTAATAAGCTATTGTTTAAAACAGGTACAT
>CAIRZD010000002.1 GCA_903882965.1 uncultured Bacteroidota bacterium | reverse complement strand
TGAATGGATCGCCTACTGTATCACCGGTTACAGATGCCTTGTGTGGTTCTGATTTTTTGTAGTGAACCACGCCGTTGATTTCCACACCTTTCTCGAAAGATTTTTTAGCGTTATCCCATGCACCACCTGCGTTGTTTTGGAACATACCCATAAGCACACCGCTTACCGTAGCACCTGCAAGAAAACCGCCCAATACTTCGGGTCCCATTATAAACCCTACCAGTAGCGGGGAGATAATAGTGATTGCACCCGGAAGTACCATTTTCTTCAATGATGCATTTGTAGAGATAGCCACACATTTATCATACTCAGGTTTGCCTGTGCCTTCCATAATACCCGGGATGGTACGGAACTGGCGGCGAACCTCTTCCACCATTGCCATTGCAGCCTCACCCACAGCGCGGATGGCAAGAGATGAGAATATAAATGGTATCATAGCGCCCACAAATAAACCTGCCAATACATCGGCATGGTAGATATTGATTGCATTATGCAGGTCATAACCATTCTTTTCAACCACACCCACATAAGCTGCAAACAATGCAAGCGATGTAAGCGCAGCAGATGCTATCGCAAAACCTTTGCCGGTAGCAGCAGTGGTATTACCCACAGCATCAAGTATGTCTGTTTTTTCACGTACTTCTTTTGGCAGCTCACTCATTTCGGCAATACCACCGGCGTTATCAGCTATAGGACCGAAAGCGTCAATTGCAAGCTGCATGGCAGTAGTAGCCATCATACCTGCTGCTGCAATAGCCACGCCATATAAACCAGCACAAGCATGTGCGCCATAGATACCTGCTGCTAAAACCAATATAGGTAAGAAAGTACTTTCCATACCCACGGCAAGGCCGCCGATAATATTTGTAGCGCTACCGGTTGATGACTGGCGGATGATGCTCAGTACAGGGCGTTTGCCCATAGCTGTGTAGTACTCAGTGATCATACTCATCAATGTACCCACAGCAAGGCCCACCATAATAGCGCCTATAACGCCGTTTTTAGAAAAATGAATATCCCTCAGCACCATGTCATCAGGCATAAGGTAGGTTACCAGGAAATAAGAAGTAATTGCGGTAAGAACAATAGAACCCCAGTTGCCCATATTCAATGCATTTTGCACTGCTTTGGTGCTTAGTCCTGCGCTCTCTGATATCCTTACAAATAATGTACCTATCATTGATAGTACAATACCTGTACCTGCTATAAGCATAGGTAAAAGTATTGGCGCAAAACCATTGAACTGATCTGCGGAAACTGTTTCCTGCCCTAAGACCATTGTAGCAAGTACGGTTGCAACATAAGAACCAAATAAGTCAGCACCCATGCCGGCCACATCACCTACGTTATCGCCCACATTATCTGCAATGGTTGCAGGGTTGCGGGGGTCATCTTCAGGTATGCCGGCTTCTACCTTACCTACAAGGTCAGCGCCTACGTCAGCAGCTTTGGTATAGATACCACCGCCCACGCGCGCAAAAAGAGCTATACTTTCAGCACCAAGTGAGAAGCCGGTTAATACTTCAATAGCCAGTTTTACATTGTCGCCATTAGCAACATTTGTAGTTGCAGCAAACACGCCGGGTGCAAATACGTGTAATAAAATAATGAATAAACCACCTAGCCCTAAAACGGCCAGCCCGGCAACACCAAGGCCCATTACAGAGCCACCGCCAAATGACACGGCAAGTGCCTTGCTCAGGCTGGTACGTGCAGCATGTGCAGTACGCACATTGGCTTTAGTTGCAATACGCATACCAATAAACCCGGCCAAAGCACTAAAAAACGCACCAATAATAAATGCAACAGCTATAAGCCAGTCAGAACTGCTATAACCCATAACAGCCAGTAATAAACCGGCGATCACTACGAAATATGCAAGCACTTTGTATTCCGCTTTCAGGAAGGCCATAGCACCTTCAGCTATGTATTGGGCTATTTCTTTCATGCGGTCATTGCCGGCATCTTGCTTAGTAACCCATGCGCTTTTGAGGAAGGTGTATAACAAGGCAAGAATACCAAATGCAGGTACGAGGTAAAAAAGATTCATAATTTATATGTGTTGTTGAAATTTTGAGTGTGCAAATATAGGCGTTTGATCGGTAAATTCATAAAGCAGCTTATAAAGGAAAAATTATCTCATTTTTTTTTAGTTTACTCAATTTTAAAGATATAGGTAAATGCATCACAAGCCTTTCCTATTGCATATTAGGGCTTACATATGCTACTTCATAAATTATCAATTGTGTAGCTGCATACTGGTTTAAGCCTCCATAAATTGAATAATGGCAGATAATAGTCTAAATTAGCAAATCTTTAGTGCTACTCCATTATGATCAGCCGCGCACTGCGAAATATTATTATTACTGCTATTATGATCGTTGTGGCCGTTACAGCGGGTATAAATTATGTGGTTAATTCTTCCACCCAAAAGCAGGTTTATGATGATATTGCCACTATGCCCAAAAACAAGGTAGGCTTGTTATTGGGCACCTCCAAATATCAGGATAAAGGCCGTAACATTATCAACCAGTATTATCAAAATCGAATAGATGCTGCCGTAGCCCTATATATGGCAGGCAAAATAGACTATATCATAGTAAGTGGCGATAGCAATACCATTTATTATAATGAGCCGGTATTAATGAAAAACGACCTTATGGCCCGTGGCGTACCCGCAAAAAAAATATTTATGGATAATGCCGGATTCCGTACCCTCGATAGTATTCTGCGCTGCCGCGATATTTTTGGTCAGGACCATTTTACAATTATCTCACAAGCCTTCCACGATCAGCGTGCACTTTATATAGCCAATCATAAGCAGGTTACCGCAATAGCCTATGTTGCCAAAGACGGCGATATGTGGTGGTTCTCCTATTTTCGCGAAAAGTTTGCCCGTGTAAAAATGATACTCGATCTTATTCAGAATACACAGGCAAGGTATTATGGGGAGAAGGTGCAGATAAAGCCTTAAATACCCCAAACCCCTAAAAGGGCTGCGCAGGAGTGCTTGATCTATGCTTTCGTATTATTCTTCAACTATAATAAAATAACCCAGCTTAATATTTCCCCAATGCTGTTTTTTTTGATATTGCTAAATGCCTGGTCTCCCCCTATAAGGGGGCAGGGGGGTTAAAGCATCACATGCCGCTTAAACTCCTTTTCCCTGTCAAATAAATAACGGTAAGTGCTCAGTGTGCGGTTTCGGTTTTTGCTCAGGTTCTCGGCAATATTTATCATTTTAGGGTTAAAGTCCCCTATCCATTGCATTTCATAATCTTCATATTTAGCCATAGGTTGTATCACCTTTGCACCCTCAATGATCATATAACCATCTACGCCCTTGCCCTGGAACTCAGGGATAATCCCAAATACCAAACCTACAAAACGGTCACACTTCCCGAATCGCTGTAGTAAAAGGAATTTCAATTTTTCAAACAATCCGAATGCACCGTTCATGTATTTGAAATACTGGTTAAGATCCGGCAGGTTTACCCACATGGCTATAGGCTCCTCTTTATAGTATACAAACCAGGTAATATGCTCATCCATTACCGGCTTCATGGTTTTGAACATTTTTTGCACTACAGGTTCTTCGAGCGATTTGCCGCCACCATGCCCTGCCCAAGCCTTATTATATATGTAAGTGAAGTCACTTGCGAATCTCCCGATCTCTTTTTTGCGAATCATTACCGCCTTGTAGTTTGGATCTTTGGCTACCTCATCATGGCGGTGGTAAAATTTCTCATCCAGCCTTTCTTTTACCTTCATGCCATAGCATATCTGGTTGAAATAGGTACGGAATCCATAGCGCTCAAATAATTGCACATAATAGGGCGGATTATAGTTCATGCAATACAGAGGTGAATAAAACCCATCTACCACCAATCCCCACCACTTATCACGTTCCCCGAAGTTTATAGGACCATCCATCGCTTCCATACCGCGCTCTTGCAGCCATTGTTTACAATGGTCGAACATGAAATTTGCGCATGCCTGGTCGTTGATACATTCAAAAAAGCCTAAGCCTCCTGTAGGTTGTTCATTTTTGTATTGCTTATTTACAAATGATGCTATACGGCCTGTTGTCTTATCCTTATCATCCTTCAGCAACCACCTGGCATATACACCACCGCGTTTTATAAACTTGTTTTTCCCGGGGTCAAAAACTTCCTCAATATCCTTATCTAAGGGACGTATCCAGTTGGGGTCATTTTTATATAGATCTAATGCTACCTGTAGAAATGCTTGTTTATCAGCTTCAGTTTTCACCTCGTGCATCCGCATAGTAATACTAACATTTTGGGATGGCGAAGTTAGGATATTGGCTGATATTATTTATTGCAGGAGTATAAATATGTAAAATAATTAGACTTATAATGCCGCAGGTATGTAGATATCAAAGGTTGCTCCTTTGTTTAGCTGGCCTGTAGCGGTAATAATACCGTTGTGGTTCTCAACAATACGTTTGCATATTGCAAGCCCGATGCCTGTGCCTTTGTATTCTTCATATTCATGCAGACGCTGGAATACTTCAAATATGCGGTCTTTATACTTAGGGTCAAAGCCTATGCCATTATCCGTAAAAACTATATGACAATAGTTGGTATCCGGTGAAAGGTTATTATTGTTGAGCTTTCTGCCGGTAGCTGTGCTGCTTTTTATAACTATGCGCGGTGGTCTTTGAGTGTCAGAAAATTTAATAGAATTGCTGATTAGATTGGATAACAATTGGCGAATCTGGAATGGGATGATATTTACCGTACACAAACCACTTGATTTAACGGTCGCGTTTTTTTCTTTTAATGCTTCTTTGAAATCAGCTATAACCTCTGTTACAACCAGGTTAAGGTCTGTTTTTTCAAAACTGTGCTTTACGTTTTTGGCACGAGAGTATGTGAGCAAGTCATCAATTAGCATCTGCATGCGTTTCACTGTGTCCTGCATCCTCTGCAGGTAGTCTTTGCCGGTAGGCGATAGCTTTTTGTGTTCCTCATCAAGCAGGCATGCGGCAAAGTTTTTTATTTTTCGCAATGGCTCCTGTAAGTCATGGCTGGAGACGAACGTAAAAGTTTCCAACTCTTTATTCATACTCTCGAGGGATATATTTTTCTCCTCAAGTGATCGGTTGCTTTGCGCCAGTTCGGCTGTTCGCTCATTGATAATGTCTTCCAATCCTTTTGTATCAGCCCTACGCTTTTGGCTTATTTCAGTAGTATCGGCAATAGCCAGCAAAATGAGTTGTTCGTTCTGCACCTTTTGCATTATCCGGCTGGCATTGAGCAACATTGTTTTTTTACCTATTTGCGGAAATACATGCGTGATCTCATAATCATAAAAAAATGTTTCTTTTTGAATTATGGTTCCTAAAAGTTCGCGTAGCGGTGCAATATCCCATTGGCGGTTACCTAATTCATAGAGCAGTTTTCCTTCGGTCTCGGCCTGCGTTACCCTGAATTCTTTAAAGTACGCTTTGTTTGCAGATTTTACACGCAGGTCTGCATCGAGTATGAGCATTGGCTCATGTAGCGTAGTTATAATGGCTTCAGAAAAATCGTAGGCTTCTGTAAGTTGCTCGTTGCGTGTTTGCAGTTCCTGGTTGGTCGTGATCAGTTCTTCATTGGCCGATTCAATTTCCTCTTTCGAGGTTTCCAGCTCTTCATTCATGCATTGAAATTCTTCATTGCTTGAAAGGATTTCCTCTTTGGCTGCCTGCAATATTTTATTTTCCCTTTCTTTTTCTTCCGTCACAGAAATTAATTCTGCCCGTATAACCGCGATATCTTCCTTTAGTTTTTTTGCAACGTTGCCGTTTTGCACCAAGCCGCTATTCTTCGATTTGAAATTAAGCTCAAACCGTTCCTTATGTTCCTGCTCGGTAAAAATGATCAGCAGCATTGGTTCTTCTCCTTCTTTTTCAAGCGGTATCACATCCAGTGCTACTGTATGCATTACGGTATTGTTTTTTATTTCAATACTCTCTTTTTTCACTTCCTGTTTTGTTTCAATTGCTTTTTTAATGCCCTCCAGCAGATCAAAAGCAATTTCAGGGCGCGCCATATTTAATATGTTGAGGCTGGCTTTACCTGTAGTATGTTCCAGGTATTTGCCGGTTTCCCCCTTAAACTGTAAGATGGTCATGGCGTGGTTGATCACCACATAAGCAGGCATATACCGGGAGAAGATGATTGTATTAATAGCTGCATCTATTGTGGGAGGAGTTATCTCGATGTTTCTTTTAGAGGATTGCGGCTCTGTTTTAGTTGTTGTGGTAAGTGGGGCAAATGATGCCAGGTCAGGAAGGCTTCCCTTTCCGGTCTTTCGTGTATATACTTTGTATTTTCTGTTTGTTTGTGAAAAAAGTTGTGATGAACCTATTGTTTCAGATTTACCCAGCATTAAACTGCCGCCATCATTTAATGCATAATGAAATGTTTTCAATACTTTTTTATGCATCGCTGCATCAAGATAGATAAGCAGATTGCAGCAACTAATAAAATCCATTCGTGAAAAAGGAGGGTTGCTGAGGATATTGTGCGGGGCAAACGTACACATATCGCGTACCGATTTATCTATACGGTAATTATCACCCACTTTGGTAAAGAATCTTTCCAGGCGTTTTGCTGAGATTCCTTTAACATCTTGTGCTGAAAATTCCCCGGCCCTTGCCTTTTTTATTGCAGGTTCGCTGAGGTCAGATGCAAATATTTGCACCTTTTTACCCGGATATTTATTACCCAATATTTCGATCAGCAACATGGCCATCGAATACGCTTCTTGTCCTGTAGAACATGCTACAACTCATATCCGTAGTGTTTCGCTTTGCGTTTTGCTCTTTAGCAGTTTGGGAAATAATACGGTTTTAAAATACTGGAATGATTCAGGGTCCCTGAAAAAATCAGTAAAATTGATCAGCAGGTCATTGTATAGCAAGCTTATTTCATTATTGTTTGCTTTGAGCAGTTTTGCATATTCTTTGATCGTATTTAATTTATAAAAGAACATTCTACGCAGAATACGTCTTTTAACGGTGTTCATTTTATAATGACTAAAATCGACGCCAATACGCTCATACAAATACCCAATAATAGATTTCAGGTCCGGGTTGTTGTCTTCAATAATATGCTCATTATCAATTTTTGGGTTTTTCTTTCTCGAAAAAGTATGCTTGCTGATCCGGCCCAACTCAAGAGCTATTTCTTTCGGCGATAAAATAAAATCCGCAACGCCTTCATTGATTGCTGATTCCGGCATGCTGCTGTATTTGGCAGAATTATCCTGTGCAAATGTGATCCCGCCTTCCTGCTTAATTGCCTTTAACCCCATTGTGCCATCAGATGCATTTCCTGAAAGAACTACTCCTATCGCGTTTTCTTTATGTGTTTCGGCGAGTGAGGTAAAAAGAACATCAATAGACACCGCTGTGCCCTTCCTGGAGCGGGGTATTAATTGTATATGCCCATCTGTAACCTCAATGCCTTTATTGTATGGAATGACATAAACATTATTCGGTCTCATGCGATCCATGTCTTCAATTTCCTGAACCAACATTTTTGTTGATTTGGCTAAAAGAGAAACAAGCATACTTTTATGATCCGGACTCAGATGTTGAATGAAAATAAACGCCATGCCGGTATCCGGGGGTAGATTTTTCAAAAGCTCGGTTACCGCTTCCAGCCCTCCTGATGAGGCGCCAATGGCTACTATTTGAAAAACAGCATCCTTTGTTGCATTAGATTTTATTAATGTTTTTTTTACATTCTTTGGGACAGCAGGTGTTTTTTTTGCTGCTGATTTTTTCTTGGTGACGGTAGGAGTTGTTTTCATAGTGAATAAATTTCGAGTTTATGCTTCCTGCATGCTTAGCATAAACTCATCTCTTGATGGCTGCATGGGGTTTTTTGCTAACATCAATAGTATTTTCTGAATGCATATTTTGAGTTCTGAAAAATCACATTTGTGTAGATAATAATGTGCGCCGGTTTTGAATAGCGCAGTTGCAAAATCATTACCCAGAGAAGTGGAGCAAAGGATTACGGGGATATGTTTTAGTTTTTCATTCTGTTTAATTTCTGTAAGGCATTCAGATCCGTTTTTGCGGGGCATATTCAGATCGAGGAAAAGAATGTCGGGAAGGGCCGATGTGTTTTTGGTAAGGTAATCCATGAGGCGTTCCCCATTCACAACCATTTTCAGGGTGGTAGGGATATTTATTTCTTTAAGCGCCTTTTCAAAGAAGTAGCGGTCGTCTGAATCATCATCTGCAAGCAGAATGTTAAGGGGCATTTTTTAGCTTGTGTGTCATGTGCAGTTAATTATACCACTTTGCAAAATGCCAAGTGATGATCATCTTAATTAGTACAATGGAGTTTTTATTTCCAAGGAAGTTTTTGGGTAGTAGTCCCTTAATAAAGCGGGGGCGGTAATGTTTATGCAGTATATAATAAAGCTAGTAATACTTCATACGTACTAAAGGTAAGCTTTATTATGTACTAAAAGAGTTAAAGCGGGTTTATTAATATGCCATAATCGTTTTTTGAGCATATCACTGTTTCAAGCTAATAGATAAGTATTTTTACTTTTGAACTTCCAATTTTTGAATTTGCATAATGGCATTACATTTTCTAGATGATGATTTGTGGTTTCCGGCGGTGGAAGAGGCAATGGACGATGGGTTGCTTGCTGTGGGCGGGGATCTGCGAATGGAAAGACTATTGCTTGCATACAGTAATGGCATATTCCCGTGGTATAATGAAGATGAGCTGCCTATGTGGTGGTCTCCGGACCCAAGGTTTGTGCTGTTTCCGGAAGAGCTGAAGGTTAGTAAGAGCATGGGGCAGATACTGAAGCGGAACGAGTTTGAATTCAGGGTGGATACGGTTTTTGAAGAAGTGATATTTAACTGTAGCAGGGCGCCAAGGCAGGAGCAGGATGGCACATGGATAAGTGATGAAATAATCTCTGCATACACCGCGCTGCATGAGCTGGGATATGCCCATAGCGCGGAGGCTTGGTATGAAGGGGAACTGGTGGGGGGATTGTATGGTGTGCTGCTGGGGAAAGTATTTTTCGGGGAGAGTATGTTTAGCAGAAAGAGTAATGCGAGCAAGTATGCATTTATAAAATGGGTGCAACTTTTAAGCGAGCGCGGCGTAGTGTTAATTGATTGCCAGGTGCATACCGAACACCTGGAAAGCCTGGGTGCGCGCATGATAGGGCGCGCGGAATTCACGGCGCTACTGAGGAGTAATGTGGGGTAGTGGTTACCTGTTGTCAAGGAATGCTTCATAGGTTGGGGTCCAGGTCATGAGCTCGAAGTTATTGTCGTGTGTTTTTATGGTTATGTAGGTGTTGTTGTCGCCGCGCCAGAGGTTGTGGCCACGACCAAACTGGGTATTGAGGTAATCTATAAAATCCTGCTTGTAGGATAGTGGTATATAGGAATGACGGGCTTCGCAGACGTCGTTGAGGAAGTCGTACTGATCGTATTCGGTGAGTTTGCCGATGGTGGGGTGATCAATGGTGATGGAGGCGTAGATGAGTTTTGTGACGGGGCCATCCTGGGTGCGGGTGTACTCTGTGCCGAGCTGGATAATGGCGTCTTTGACTTGTTTGCCGAGGATATGCTCCTGTGCCTGTGCGGCTGTGGTGATGAAGATGAGTATGGATATTAGCGTGATGCGATATGTCATGAGTTGAAAGTTGTGCGTATAAAGATATTAAAGGGTTTGGAATTGGTTGTTTTTAAAATGTCTCAAAATGTCTCAAAATATCTCAGTGCTGCCGCACTTATGTTTTGTGGTGAATTTTGTGATTATGATAGAAGTTATTTTTTATGTGTTCCGTTTTAAAAAAATCTGGTGTCGATATTATCTGGATATTAAAATGTTTATTTGATAATTTGTAATTGTGTAGATGTATAAGAGGCCTCTCCCCGGCCCTCTCCCCTTCGGCTTCGCTCAGGGCAGGCTTGGAGAGGGTGAGGCGGAGTGAGCGCAGTGGGACCTCTCCCCAGCCCTCTCCGAGGGAGAGGGTGAGGTCGAATGAGTGC
>CAIRZD010000001.1 GCA_903882965.1 uncultured Bacteroidota bacterium | reverse complement strand
TCATTGTGCAAACTCATTTTTTTCAATATCTGGTGTGCCACATCCATTGCCTGGTAACCATCGTACACTGAAATTCGTACGGGACGGTCTTTAACAATAGCTGCAGCAAATTCTGATAATTCTGTTCTTATTGCATTCAGTGGCATGATCTCCGGCATCTGTACTGAAATAACTTTTTTCTCACCGCTGCCTGTTTCCAAAGGGAAGTCCATTGCTTCCAGAGGCACACCATCTTCTTTGAGCCTCACGATCTCCGTCTTTTTTTCAAGAAAATCTATACCAATATATGCATCACGCTGAAATAAGCGCATTTTACGCATATTCTTAAGTGATATCCGGCTTGATGTAAGGTTTGCAACACAGCCATTATCAAACTCAATACGGGCATTTGCAATATCTGCAGTTTCACTCAATACTGAAACTCCGCTTGCTGAAATACTCTTCACGGGCGACTTTACAAGGCTCAATACAATATCTATATCATGTATCATCAGGTCAAGTATAACCGATACATCCGTACCCCTGGGATTAAACTGGGCAAGGCGATGCGCTTCAATAAACATGGGTTGCAATAGTTGCTCACCAACAGCCAAAAAAGCCGGATTATAGCGCTCTACATGGCCAACCTGGCATTTTACATTTGCTTCTTTCACTAATTGCACCAGCTCCATTCCTTCCTCAAGCGTATATGTGAGTGGCTTCTCAATAAACAAGTGCTTGCTGGAGAGCAAACATCTTTTTGCAATGTCGTAATGTGAAGTTGTGGGAGAAACGATATCTATTGCTTCTGCGGCATTGATAAGGCTATCCATATCTGTATAGCGCTTCACATTATACTTGGTTATTACTGCTTCGGCCTGGGTATCATCGGGATCATAAAAACCTACCAGTTCCACATCCTCTATCTGTTGCCATTGCTGAATATGTATTTTGCCCAGGTGGCCAGCTCCAAAGACTCCGATCTTAAGCATGAAAGTTTTACAGTTATTAATTCCAGGTATCTAAATGAAGGGCGCAAGATAGCAATAATACCATTAGCATTAAAGTAACGGTTATAGCAAAAAGTGAAAGTTTACTAAATTGTTAGCAAGCGGTGTAGATGAACAACAATAAGTCTTTATTAACGCATTATTATCAAATAAATAACAAATAAAAAGCAAATACGAAGAAAGGCAATCAAAACGAACAAAATCATGTATTTATACTACATATACTATATATAATACCCTCTTGCAGAAAATACAAGACGAAAATTCGGTATTTTTCAATGCTTTATTTACTATATTTTTTGCAGGTAGATGATACTGTTTAAAAATAGAATTTATTTTTAAAATAATTACCTGTTTTTTGTTAAAATAAGCTATATTTAAAAAATATTTGCAGCTTTTTTGAAGCCTCTTTAGACTTACAACTTGTTTAAAAATGAGTTAAAAACAGGCATTAAACCGGATATAATCATAAGTGATTTTTTTTGAATGTATAAAATTAAATTTGCTTAATTTTTTTGAAATATTTTTTGCTTTTACAAGAACTTATTTATCTTTACGCAAATTAGGTATGATTGTATCTGATTTAAAAATTTATAGTTTTACGACCTGTATAGCAAGTTAGATATAGTGTGGTGTATGTTGGTTTAAGGGAATTTGTGCAACAATTTATTCTCTTTTACCAGTATTATCATACTATGTTTTAGTTCTTAATAACGTTTTTTGAATATTGTAAGCTATTTTTGATTTTAATAGAATTTATTAAATTAATAAAAATGACACGTATGTACATAAAGAGCTCCTTGTTTTTTGCTGTGGTTTTGTTTTTTGCCGCATCCTCTTTATCTGAATTTTGCAGTGCTCAAAAAAGCAACCCCAACCCCAACCCAACGCAGCTCAAGTCTCGTACACGTCCTGTAATTCCATTCAGACACGTTACCCTTGCAGCTCCTCCCGGAATGGTGTACATACCAGGTGGGTCTGTAACGATAAAGTACAGCCAGTCTTCAAGCGATACTAATAGTAAGAAAAGAGTGAGCCTCACCTCATTTTACATAGACAAAACAGAAGTTACTAACCAGCAATACCGGCTTTTTACGGAGTGGGTAATTGACTCAATAGCCGTTAAATGCTACCTTAAGGATGAAAAATATTTTTATCCGCTGCCTGAAAATAATAGCACAGCCGATGCTTCTCAAAAAAGCATTGAAACTGTTATAGCCGATACTACAAAGCATGACTCACTCAACTTTATCCAGAAAGATAAAGAAGTAGCTGCTGCTGCTCCGGCTCCTGTAAAAGATACCACAAGCTTTGCTAACAGGCATATCAACTGGTCGAAAGTAAACCACAAAGAAATATTTGAAAGTAATGATGAAGGTATCCGCAGCAAAATACAACCAATGCTGGATGCGGAAGGAAAAATACGCCAGGATCTTTATGTATACACCTATTATTATGCCCGCGCACTCGGCACTAACCCAAAAGCGAAAGTAGGCGACATTACCTCCCAAACACTCAACATCTATCCTGATGAGCGTATATGGGTAAGAGACCTTACTAATGCACAGGTTGATATACTTGTTGAGAATTATTTTTCTACTCCTCCATTTGACGACTACCCTGTAGTAGGTGTAACATGGCAGCAAGCAAGGGCGTTTGCTTATTGGCGCTCTAAAGCATCTGCTAACTATGAGTGGATCGCTGACTATCTGAAATATTATCGCTTAAATTACAACCTGCCTTCAGAAGCTCAATGGGTTTATGCCGCAGGCGGAGATATGAAGAAAGGCCAAGATAATAATAATGAATCCACTGAACTGCCTGCAATTTCAGACAGTGTTGCTGCGACACATGACTCTACTATGCATGACAGCACATCTGTTCAAATGGCACAGGTTGACAAGCCCGCCGAGGCGCCGGTAGACAAAGAATATTCTGGAATCGACCGTGATAAAGATGGTAAATTACTGGAAAATTTCAAACAAGATGAAGGACGGTATAATGAAGATGGTGGTACTTTCACATTGCCGGTAATGTCATATTCCCCTAACGAATTTGGTATATACAATATGGTAGGTAATGTTGCGGAGTGGGTGCTTGATGCTTATAGCCCTTCTGCATTTGCATTCATATCAGATGTAAACCCTGTTTTATTGTATGATGCTGATTCTACAGAAGCAGAAGCAATGAAACGTAAAGTAGTACGTGGTGGCTCGTTTATGAGTAATGCCCGTGCCCTTAGCCCTTATACACGTGACGAAGAGCTTCAGGATAAATCACATTGCTATATTGGTTTCAGATGCATACTACCAGCTCCTGAAATACTTAATAAAGCTGTGGCTACCCGCAGAAAGAATACAGGCAGCTATAAAAAGCAGAGCAAATAATATTTACTCCCTATCGCAAGTCTGACATTAATAACATTATAACAAAAACGCTTACTTACACATTAATTATTAATCCTAAAACAGTTCTTCACTCACAAATTCAACTAAATTATGAGCAGTAATTCACAACAAAAAGGGAAAAAGAAAATTGGACTTAACTCGGTAATCTCCTGGGGAGCGAGTGTGGTAATTATTGGTTTGATGTTTAAAATTCTTCACTGGCCCGGAGGCGAGCTATTCATTTCTGCAGGTTTATTAACGGAGTCATTTCTGTTCTTTATCCTGGGTATCGCAGCAATGACTGTTGAAGAAGAAGGTGCAGCAGATGCTTCAGGAGATGGATCAAAATTAAATGATCTTCTCGCAAGCTCTATCACGCCTAAAGTAATTGAGCGTTTAAGTGCAGGTTTTGCGCAATTCAATAAAACAGTTGAATCTGTTAATCAGGTAGCTGGTTCTTTTAATGTGACACAAGCGCTCATTAAAGAAATGGAAAGCACAACCGGAGATGTTAAAAAATTCCGTGATAATATGTCTGCTGTTGCAGGAGGCTTTGACCAGTTCAACAAAGCATTACAGGCGATCGGGCAAATGAGTACCGCATCCCAGGGTATGATCAAGGATCTTGAAGGTGCTGGCCAGGGTATAAAAGCATTTTCTAAAAATGTAAATGATATGAATGCAAGTTTTGGCCAATTCGCTCAAACATTAGCATCGATCAATCAAATGACTGCATCTTCTGCAACTATGCTCAAAGAATTTGAAGCTGCTGCTGCAGGTATGAAGGCATACAACAAAAACCTGACTGATCTGAGTAAGGTTTACCAAGCTCAGTTGGAAGCATTCAAAAGGTAATAAACCAATAGGTATATTGGTATGAAAAAAACTATTAAATTCACTTATACGCTTAGAATAAGCTAAAAAATATATAAACGCATGGCAGGTTTAAAAGAAACGCCGCGGCAAAAGATGATGGGTATACTGTACCTTGTACTGCTAGGCCTTGCAGCTACTACAGTAACAGACCACGTTCTTGATGCCTTTAGAAATTTAACAGTAAGCCTTGAAACATCTACCAAGAATGTTCAAAGCACAGTAAACAATACATTTACTTCATTTGAAGCAACTAACCTTAAAAATGATGCAGTTCGTGCAAGGCCATATTATGACAGAGCTTTAAAAGTAAGGCAATATTGCTCTGACCTCGACAAATACATTAGCGACATCAAAACCGAATTAATTACCAAAGGCGGTGGTATTGATGAAGCTACTGGAGATGTAAAAGCAAGAGCAGATGTTGATATGTCCCCTCGTCTTATGACACGTGCTAAGAACGGCCATAAAGCTACTGAACTTAAAAAACGGATTGAAGATACCCGCAGTAAAATCATGGGACTTCTTAGCCCTGAAGAACAAAAAGGTCTTAAACTATCTCTGAATGCACAAGATCCTCCTCCAAGACTTGGTATCAAACAAACCTGGGAAGACGATAATTTTGGTGATGGGATACCTTTAACTGCCGCTATTACCGCCTTAACAAAAATAGAGGCCGATCTTAAGAACACAGAGTCTGATGTTGTTAAAAAGATACTCGGCGGTGCCAGTGAAACACAAATTGTATTAGACCGCTTTGAAGCAGTGGCTGTTGCTCCTTCTTCTTACATTCTTGTTGGTCAACAATACAAAGCTGATGTGTTTTTAACAGCATCAAGTTCAACCTCTAATCCTGAAATTCTGATCGGTGGGCAAAAACTGAATGTTGTTGATGGTAAAGGTTTATATACCGTTGTAGCAAGTGCAGAAGGCGAGAAAAAATACGCAGGCGTAATTCGTGTTACGCAATCAAATGGTGCAGTAAAGGAATATCAACTGCCTGAGCAATCATATACAGTTGCTAAGCCATCTGCCGTAGTTTCTCCCGATAAAATGAATGTATTTTATATTGGCGTACCTAACCCTGTTTCTATATCAGCACCGGGTATTGCTAAAGATAAAATAAAAGTTAGTATCAGCACCGGTAGTATCACCGGCAGTAATGGCGCATATGTTGTTAATGTAAGCGCTACAGGCAAGGCGAATGTTACTGTTTCCGGAGATATAGGAAGTGGTAAAAGTGTAGTTCTTGGTACTACAGAATTCCGTATTAAACGCATACCTCCTCCGCGTGTTAAATTTGGCGGAAAAAGCGGTGGAAAATTAGGAACAGGTGCCATGAAAGCCCAAAACAGAATATTTGCTGTTCTTGAAGACTTTGATTTTGATGCACCTTTTACTATACAGCACTTTAGCTTATTCATTACAAAGCCACGTGGCGAACCCCAGGTATTTGAAGCTAACAGCAATGCATTTACACCAGCAATGCAAGCAGCTATGAATGGTATCGTTTCGGGCTCACGTGTGTTTATTGATAACGTATTTGCTACAGGACCTGATGGAATGAAAAGGCAGTTAGACCCAATAGCATTTACAGTTGAGTAATAAAAGAATCTAATAATATTTATATATTTATGAAAAAGACCATCGTTTTTGTTTTATTTGTGTTACTCTCGGGTGGAGTATATTCATTACTACACGCGCAAACAACACCAAAAAAGAAAAAGAAAAAATCC